>JABDRH010000525.1 GCA_013041835.1 Desulfatitalea sp.
GGTCAGGACCCGGAAATTCGCTACATGTCCGATGGAACGGCCGTAGCTTCGTTTTCCATCGCCACTTCAGAAAGTTGGAGCGACAAACAAACCGGAGAAAAAAGAGAGAAAACCGAATGGCACCGTATCGTCGCCTGGCGTCGGCTGGGTGAGATATGCGGGCAATATTTGTCCAAGGGGCGTCAGGTCTACGTAGAGGGAAAGTTGCAAACGCGCTCATGGGAAAAGGACGGTATCACCCGATACACCACCGAAATCGTTGCCAGTACTGTTCAGTTTTTGGGTAACCGCGAAAATACAAGTGGTGGCGGTGCGGGTTACCGCAACCCACCACCGACTCCCGCCGGTGGTGACAATCGTGTGGTCGACCAGGGTTATCCCGAGCCCCCCATGCCGGGTCCGCCGGAGGATGATATTCCGTTCTAAGGGTTCGCGCAAAAATAAATTTACATTTTTAGGTGTTGCGGCGCTCACCTGGCTTCCGCCTTTTTCGCAACCACTTTTTCCCTTCGCGCTGCGTATGCCCCAATGATGCAAAAATCGGAGGGCATAAGCGCCAAGGCGACAAGGGCGTGTGCCGGTAGTCCGCTTTAGGGTGCAGGAAAGAAATAATTGCCCAAGGTTGCGCTGGATTTGGGTTCGTATGCAAGGCACATCAACCGGTGCATTTCAGGATATGTGCCGGTGGATGTAAAACGCCGCAGGCTTGGCACAAAGACAAGCAAGATCGGAGAATTATTCCTTTTCCTGCACCCTTGGCTATCTAAAAATGCCGGGCGCGGGCAATCGTCACAGCAATGAATCAATGGTGAGATTGAGAAAGGGAGGCGATATTAGGCCTTGTTGGGTTTATGCAACATTGGTGGCTAACGGCCATGGTGGACCTTTCGTTTGAATGGATAAGCGCCCCGCTGGTCATTATTGCTTCCGGCGATGAGCTGGTTTTGCTTTTCAATTTGCAGGGTCTGCTCTCGAATGCGCTTGTTGGCCTCATCCAACATCCGTTTAACTTTGGCCAGCTCGTCTTCCAGGTCGAAGATTTTACGCTGCAACGTTCGCTGGTGACGGAAGACTGCTTTTCCGATCATCTCCAGCGACACGCCCATTTCTACCAAACTTTCCGGTGAGGAATGTTGCAGGCTCTCAGGTGCCGGAAAGTGTTTTTTCTCTTCTGCCGTATCCGACTCATCGAGATTTAAAAACGATACCGATGAATTAACTTTGGGCGCTTTGTGCTTTTCGGTATGGGCGGAAAGCGCCGAAGTGCCCGTGCCCGAACCGCTTTTAAGTGAGTACACAATGGGTTTGGTGGTGCTTAACTTGGTTGCTTTTCCCTTTCGGGCCAGCGAAGAGAGGGCATTTTGTATGTAAAACTTTTCATCCGGGCTGCTCCAACCCAATTCATCCATTACATCTGGAACTGTAAATCCAGTTTTATTTTGCTCAATACGCTTGCTGGCCTCAATAATTTGAGAAATCTTAGTCATAAACTTCCTTTTAGTGCATATCAATAAATGTTCGTGCTAGGTTTTTACCCCTTCAGACGGCCTATTATTATCATGTAGAACGAATGAGTCAAGATTCAATTATGAAAATGGCATATATAGGATATCATCGGGGACTGAAAAGCATCTCAGTTTCTTCTAAATATCGGAAACCGTAAGATATTAGTAAAAACGTGGGACAAAGTGGATCCCAATCTGGCTAGGCATTTATTCACTTGTACAGCACTGAATTTGGCCCTTAGCCCAGTCCTGACCATTACCTTGACCCCAATGGATGCAAAGGCCGGAGGGTAAAAAGATGGCCTACAATCGACCCGATCCTGAAGTTCACAGTTTGCTAAATCCTCCGCGTCGTGTCCTAATTCCGTCATTTCAACACCTAAAAATGTAAATTTATTTTTGCGCGAACCCTAAGCACGCAGATTTGTCTGAATTTGATACAATTTGTCGTTGCACAACAGCGTCATTTATCCTAACTGCTAAGCTGTGTTGTTCAAACGTACCCAGTAGATAGGCCTAGTATGATTATGGAGAGGAGACCCAATGCCCCCCAAAAAAAAGAGGCACCAGGTTAAGGTTGGAAGCGCACCCGGAACGCTCATCTTCGTGGGCGAACAAAGAGTGGACCAGGCACGGTTGGTGGTAATGAACTATGACGGCCGGCATCTTGATGAAAGCAGCAAAGATGATATCGAGCAACTATTGCCTATGCGCGATCAACCCGGTACCACCTGGATTAATGTGGAAGGCATCCATGATATGCACCTGCTGGAGCGTCTCGGCGCCGGATTCGGCATCCATTCCCTCACATTGGAAGACATCGCCAATACCAGCCACCGCCCCAAGGCGGAAGAGCTCCATGACTATCTGTTCATCGTGCTGAAAATGCTTCGCCCGAACGTCACCTCCGGCCAAATCGTTGCCGAGCAAGTCTCCCTATTGTTGGGGCACGGCTTTCTGATCTCCTTTCAGGAAGCACCGGGGGATGTGTTCGAACCCGTACGTGAGCGCCTGCGCAAGGGAAAAGGGCGCATCCGCAGCAGCGGATCGGATTACCTGGCCTACGCCCTTGTCGATGCCGTGGTGGATCACTACTACTTTATATTAGAACAACTGGATCACCGGATCGAAGCCCTGGAAGAGAACTTATTGACCCGGAAACCCGACGAGCAGGCCTTGCAGGCGATTCACCACTTGAGGCGGGAGGTTCTGTACTTGCAAAAGCAGATTTGGCCCCTGCGGGAAGTGGTCGGACAGTTGAACAAAGGTGAATTCGACTTCATCTCTGCTGGCACCCGCCCTTTTTTAAGCGATGTCTATGATCATGTCATCCACGTCCTGGACGCCATCGAAAACTATCGGGAAATACTTTCCGGCCTGCTGGAGCTCTACCTGTCCACGGTGAGCAACCGCATGAACGAAGTGATGAAGGTTCTGACCATCATCGCCACCATCTTCATCCCCATGACCTTCGTGGCCGGCATCTACGGCATGAATTTCGATTTTATGCCCGAATTGCACTGGCGTTGGGGGTATTGGGGGGTGTGGGCGATAATTGTTGCGATTGCGGTGGTGATGCTCGTTTACTTCAGACGGAAAAAGTGGATATAATCAGTCGATAACCCTATCCGGCAGTACGGCTTTGGCCGCGAAGCAAGCGCTATTCAACCCAATTCAGGGTCCGCTGCACCGCCTTACGCCAGCCGGCGATGCCCTTGGCGCGTACTTCAGGCGCCATGCGGGGCGTCCAGGCTTTGTCCTTGGCCCAGTTGCGTTTAAGCGCTTTGATTCCGCCGACCAGGCCGCTGGCCAAGGCAGCCGCCGAGGCGGCGCCGAGGGCTGTGGTTTCGATGATTTTGGGCCGCACGACCGGTATATCGAGAATATCGGCTTGGCACTGCATCAACAATTCGTTGACCACCATGCCGCCGTCCACCCGCAGACAGGTAAAAGCCACGCCGGAATCCTTCTGCATCGCTTCGACCACATCCAGGGTCTGGTAGGCCACGGCTTCCAACACGGCCCGGGCGATGTGGTTGCGGTTGATATAGCGGGTCAGCCCGACCATCGCACCCCGGGCGTCGGAGCGCCAGTAGGGGGCGAAAAGGCCGGAAAAGGCTGGAACGATATAGGTGCCGCCGTTGTCGTCCAC
>JABDRH010000534.1 GCA_013041835.1 Desulfatitalea sp.
GCCACGCCCACGCGGTCTTTGGCTTGGGCGACTTCAAAGAAAAACTGCGGCGGCCCCAGGTAGTTTTCCACATCCGTTTCACGGATTTCGGAGACCGATGGATGCAGATTTTCATCGAGCCGGTTTAGGGCGATTTTTCGGCATAGTGAGGCCATTTGGCGCTGCAGGTTTCGCAAACCGGCTTCCCGTGTATAGTTGCGGATGATGCTGCGTACCGCTTGTGCGTCAAACAGGATCGATTGGTCGCCCAGGCCGGATGCATTGAGCTCTTTTGGAATCATGTGGTTGAAGGCGATCTGGATTTTTTCCTCCTCGGTGTAACCGGAAAGCCACAAAATCTCCAACCGGTCCAGCAACGGCGCCGGAATGCTGTCCAGGTGGTTGGCCGTGGCGATAAACATGATCATGGACAGGTCAAAGGGCGCATCCAGATAGTGGTCCATGAAATAGGCATTCTGCTGGGGGTCCAAAATCTCCAGCAGGGCCGCCGCCGGGTCTCCCTTAAACTCCTGGCCGATCTTGTCCAGCTCATCGAGCATGAAAACAGGGTTGTTCGTTTCGCAACGACGCAGTTCCTGAATGATCCGGCCGGGCAGGGCGCCCACATAACTTCTGCGATGGCCGCGCAACTGTGCTTCATCCTTCATGCCGGCCAGGGAGATGCGCACAAATTTGCGTTGCAGGCTGTGGGCGATGGACATGCCCAAGGATGTCTTTCCAGTGCCCGGCGGGCCCACGAAACACAGCACCGGCCCCGCGGCTTTCAATTTGTCCTGGTTGCGCGCCAGCGCCTTTTTAACCGTGCCGCGGATGTCATCCAGCTTGAGCGGTTTGGCCAGAAACTGGTAGGAGCCTTTCTTCATGGCCTCCACGGCGGTGGGAACGGTGGCGTATCCGGTGATGATGATGACTTCGGTATCCGGGTGGCCCTGTTTGGCCTCTGACAACAAGGTCATCCCATCCACCTTGTCCATCATCAGATCGGTCAGGATGACATCGAATTTTTGCCGGGCGAGCAGGTCAAGCGCCTCCGCGCCATTTTTCGCTGAAAAAACATCGTATCCCTCCTTTCCCAGCACATGTTCCAAATTCATGCGGGTCACTTTCTCATCGTCGACGACCAGCATTTTGGGGCGCCGCGTCGCATGCAGAATCCGTACGGCCAGATGCTCCAGGATACGTCTTTTCAAGTCCTCCAGCCCGTAATGCTCCAGGTCCAGAATCGTCTTGGCGGCCTTCAGGTCCAACCGGTCCTCGCTTGACCGGTTCCAGGGCAGGCTGGTCAAATAGTCGATATAGTTGATGCCGATGGTATATTCCGCGCTGCCGGTGCCCATCTTGGCAATCCGTTCGATCTCCTTGGAAACAGATTTTAATACATCGGGCGGCATGCCGGCCGCCTGAACCGCTCGATGCAGTTCGTCGATTTCACCGAGGTCATCCGCCACACGAATGTCCGGGATGTTTTCGTTCTTTTTGAATATCTTCATTTTCTTTCGGCAACATTGGGGTCTATTGGCGCAGCACCCTTTAATGGTACCACAGAAGCATTTGAGCGCCAATATAGATTAACATGATGGGAAACGTTACAAATTGCAACGCTGCGCCTGTTTTTCCGCAACGCTTATAACTTTCTGTAATATATGAAATAATTCTATTTAGAGATAATGCTATTGCAAATAGCAACGGTTTGACGAAGCCTCACATATTGTCCTTCCGCTCAACTAATGTCGTGTTTTCCGAGGGTTATGGGACTTTTCACGCAATGGCACACAAATTGATCCTTTATAACCGGCGAGGAAGCGGCTGCTTGACCTCTGCTTCATAACCGATGGAGGTGATCACAATGCAAGTGTTGATAAGATTCATGGCCCGACTGGAGCAATTGATGGTTGCGGTGGCGTTTGCTGAAGCCGGCTGCTGGGACACGGCTCGTGGGATAATGGCCGGGGGAGAACGTCCTGCAAAACAGCGCCTTCGGCCCCGGGTCTGTGTTTCAGATCGCCAGCGTCCCACGCTGAGAATGTGAGGGCAACGCGGCCGGGGGTTAAAGGAGGTGGCATTTGAAAACAATTTTACTGGCTGTCGATGGGATGTCGGCGCATCAAAGTGCCTTGGACTATGCCCTGGACCTGTGCAATCCGGTGCGTGCCGGTCTGGATATTCTGCAAATCATTGTTCCGCGGAAGTATCCCGCCGGTTTGAGTCGATTCAAGCAAAGCATCTATCGCGCGCGCAATTTGGTGGAGGATGCCATGGTGACAGCGACCTTCGCACAAGCCGGCGCGCCTGAACTGTCTGACACCTTGCGTGCCGCGGCAGAGCGCCGATTCAAGCAAATGCTTCCACCCCACGTCACTGCCGCGGTGGATTATCATTGCGTGGTCACCAGTGAAGATCCCGATGCCGTGCTCAAACGCTATGTTGACGACCATCGCAATATCATACTGGCGATCTACGACTCCCTGCGCTTCGGGCGCAAGCCCGGGCCGGCATCCGCGCCAGCACGGGGAATCGTTTCCGGTTTATTGAATAAACTATCAATACCCCTTGTCTTGGTCGAAGAGCTGAGAACAGGATCATCAGGAGGAGGTCAACGTGGGAACTTTATTTAATAGGATGAAAACGCGCGTCAAAACTCTTGCCGGCAAAATGGACAAAGCACAGGAGACCATCACATTTGCCCAGGCCGGACTTGCCCGAATGCAAGATGCGCCTGAAGTGGCCGCGCCTGCCGTTTCGGGCAAATTGCTTGTTGTCGGTCACGAAACGATGTTCTCCCAAACCGTTATCGATTATGCGCTGGATATGGCCCGGCGCATGTCCTATGAAATTGTCGCGTTGAACGCGGCGCCGCTTTCCTGCGATGCATTCCGGCCATTTGCAGCTTCTCAGAAAAAACTGTGTGATGAATTCCAACAGATGTCCGTGGCGCATGCCCTGAGTTTTAAGCAGGCGGCCGAGCAAATGGGAATCCCTTTTTCCCACGTGGTCAAATTCAGCGAACCGGAAAAAGCCCTTGAAGCCATTCAAAAGGAATTCGACCGGATCGATTTCGTCATCACCGACGAACAGCCGGCCACCCTTGATAATCGGATCTCTTCGGAACAGCGTCCGAGCCGTCAGGTGTATGTCTACTCAATGATCTGATGTCGGGCTGGCGCTGCAGCAGGCGAACTTGAGGTGACATAATCCTGAAACAATTTGGAAAAGATCGGCAATGGGCCGTCTCGACAAGGACGGCCCATTGCAAGCAGGCATGGAAGGAGAGGAATATGGATGCTCAGTTCTATCTGGGTCTAGGACTTGTCCTGTTGTTCATGGGGCTTTGTTACTATTATCGCAAATAGAACGTATCGACCCGATCCGGCAGAAAAGCATGGATGATTTGGCTTCACCCCCCCGAGTTCCCGTTTCCGGCTGCTGTTCGGGCGCCGACGGTTAAGAAAGGATTTTTATTGATGACCCCCGAGATGATACTCACCCTTGTGATTCTGGCTTTTGCGGTCGTTCTATTTATCTTTGAATGGGTCCGCGTCGACGTTGTCGGCATCATCATGATGGTGCTGCTGCCGCTGACCGGCCTGATTCCGGCAAAAGACGCCTTTGTCGGCTTGAGCAGCAACGCGGTCGTTTCCATTATTGCGGTAATCATCATCGGCGCCGGTTTGGACAAGACCGGTGTCATGAATCAGGTGGCCGGGCCGATTGTCAAATTCGCCGGCAACAGCGAAAATCGTGTGATCAGCCTGATTTCGGGCACTGTGGGGGTCATCTCCAGCATGATGCAGAATATCGGGGCCGCGGCTCTCTTCCTGCCCGCGGCGCAAAGGATCGCCAAACGTATGGATATCCCGGTATCGCGCATCCTCATGCCCATGGGGTTTTGTGCCATCATCGGCGGCACCATCACCCTCGTTGGCGCCAGTCCGACCATCCTGCTCAACGACCTGATGATTTTGGGTGGCAAGAAGCTGGAGCCGTTCGGTCTTTTCACCCAAACCCCCATCGGCATCTGCCTGTTAGCGGCCGCGATTCTCTACTTTCTTGTGTTCGGCAAGTTGATTCTGCCGGCCGCCAAGGGAGAGGCCGACCGAGGCGTCACCGCCGCCTTGATGGGTGTCTACAACGCTCTGGAAAGCACTTTCGAACTGCATGTCCCGGATGACTTCACCGGGCCGAAAACATTGGCCGAAATGGATATCCGGGGGAAATACCTGGTGACGGTCGTAGCGGTCAACCATGCCCAAAAGCGGGACAAGAACCTGGTGCCGCACAGTTTCGACAATATCATCGGCGGCGACGATATCGCCGTGGTCGGGCGTGAAGACAATGTGCGCCGCCTTGCCGCCGATATGGGATGGGAAGTCAGGCCGGGGTTGGAAATGTTTGCTGAAATTCTGGCCCGTACCAGCGCGGGCATGGCGGAGACGGTGGTGTCACCCCGGTCCGAACTGATCGGAAAGACCATGAGCGAGGTCAATTTCAAGGATCTGTATAACCTCAATCCCCTTGCATTGATCAAGGGCAGGCGGGTTTTTTACAGCGGCCTGACGCACATTCCCCTGAGCATGGGCGATACGTTGCTGCTGTTTGGTCCCTGGGATCGATTGCACATTCTGAAAAACCAGCCTCAACCTCGCAGCCTTACGTTCGCGACTCCACTGGAGGGAGAAATACTGCGGCCTGAAAAAGCCAAGCTGGCTATTCTATGGCTTGCGGTCTCCCTGGCGCAGATCATTTTTCTCAAGGTGCCCCTGGCCGTTGCCTTGATGTCCGGCGCCTTGGGCATGGTCATCACCCGCGTCCTGACCATTGACGAAGCCTACCGCTCAGTGGACTGGATGACGGTGTTTCTTCTGGCCGGCCTGATCCCATTAGGGATGGCTTTTGAACGAACCGGCACCGCCGCGTTCATTGCGCAAGGGATTTTAGGCATTCTGGGCTCGCCATCCCCCATCGTATTGTTGGCCGTGGTCGGTGTCCTGACATCCTTTTTTACGCTGGTCATCTCCAATGTAGGCGCCACGGTCCTGCTGGTGCCGCTGTGCATGAACATGGCCGTCATGGCCGGCGGCGACCCGCGCATGGCCGCCCTTGTGGTGGGGCTTTCGGCTTCAAACACATTCGTGCTGCCGACCCACCAGGTCAATGCACTGGTCATGCGTCCCGGCGGCTATCGCACGACCGACTACGCCAAGGCCGGTTCGGTCATGACCCTGCTTTTTTTGGCAGTGGAACTTGCGATATTGTACTTCTTCTATGGCGTTCAATAAGGGTGCAGGTCTGAAACCGGCAAAAGCGGCAAGTAAAACGGATTGAAGGGGAGGCACGTATGTCCATCATCACCATATCCAGGGGGTGTTACAGCCATGGCAAGGAAATCGCGGAACATGTGGCCGCTGCCTTGGGGTATGAATGCATCAGCAGGGAAGTCGTTTTGGAAGCCTCCCGCTTTTTCAACATTCCGGAAACCAGACTGACGTGGTCGATTCACCACGCGCCCAGCCTGCTGGAACGAATTATCCATCCACAGGCACATCAGCATTATCTGGACTGCATCCAGGCGGCTTTGCTGGAACATGTCAAAAATGACAATGTGGTCTATCATGGCGGCGCCGGACATCTATTTCTGACCGGCATCCGTCATGTTCTCAGGGTTCGCGTGATCGCTGAAATGCAAGACCGTGTCGACCTGGTCTGCAAAATGCGCAAAATACCGCGTACCGAAGCGATCACCCTGATCGAGGCCGAGGACCGGCAGCGCGAAGAGTGGTATCATTCGGTATATAAAAAAGATATAAGCGACCCTCGTCTTTATGATATGCTTCTGCATATCGGCCGGTTGACCATTGATGACGCTATCGAATTGATTTGCGCCACTGCAGCCCGGGAGAGTTTTAAACCCACGGCGCGGTCCATGGAAGATCTCAACGACCGGGCCTTGCTGAGCCATGTCAAAACTGTGCTAACAAAGCTTTGCGAGGCCGACGTGGCGGTCGCCGGCGGCGTCGTCACGGTTAAGGTGAAAGGGCAGAAACTAAGGGATACCGGGTTTACCCGGCCGGGCATGCAGCAACGGGTGCAAACCCGCATGCAGGAGGATCTGCGGCAGGAAATTACGGCCCTGGTCTCCAAGATCCCAGGTGTTAAAGATCTGATCTGCGAAATCGGATCGCCATATTATGCATGATGCGCAGGCCTATGGCAAAAGTGATCGCTCTGGTGGTTGCCGCCAATAAAGATACTTATGCAAATCAGCATTCGTAAAAAAGTCGCCATGACCCTTGGGGCCTATATTCTGGTCGCAAGCGTGCTTTGGCTCCTCATTTTCCTCAACAGCCTGACCCTGAATGAAAAACTGCGCATCATCGAAAAAAAAGAGGACTTGCTCAACACGATTCTGGAAGCGCGGCGGTATGAAAAAAACTTTTTTTTAACGTTCAATAACGCCCACCTGGGTGAAGCGGTATCTTTTATCTCCATGGCCGAAGGCAAACTGCAGGATATCATCACCCATCATGCCAGATATGCCGCCACGCCGGATTTGGAACGTAGCCTCGCCCACCTGAAGGATTACGGCGTTTCCATGGGCATGCTGGCCAGCTCGCAGAGCAAAGCGCCGGCCCCCAACGCCGGACCCGCCCCCCGGCAGGAGGCCATCCGCGCCTTGGGCCGTGAAATTACGGAAGAGATTGAAACGATGGTTCAAAACGAACGGCAGCAGATCAACCGGTTGATCCGTGACGCCAGGTTCTACCACTTTGCGGCCCTTGGCGGCATCCTGATTCTGTCGATTCTCGTGTTTGTCTTTTTTCTCGTCAATGTAAACCGGCCACTAAAAGCCTTGGAAAGAGCCATCCGGCACATTGCCGCTGGCCACTATGCAAACATCCCGGCCATACCGGCGGGCCAGGAGTTCGAATCCCTGGTCAATAGTCTGAACCATATGATCAACCGGTTGAACCGCCGCAACCAGGAGCTGATCCAAGCTAGAAAAATGGCTTCCCTGGGAACACTGACCTCCGGCGTGGCCCACGAGCTGAACAACCCGCTCAACAATATCTCCACCTCGGTGCAAATTGTGCTCGAAGAACTGGAAGATGATGATATTGATTTTAAACGCGAGTTGCTCCAGGCTGCCGAAAAGGAGGTCGTGCGCGCACGGGACATTGTTCGGGCGTTGCTGGAATTTTCACGTCAAAGCCCTTTCAGCATTAAACCGGTGGCGGTAAAATCCCTGGTGAGCGATACGCTCAAACTGATCAAGGGGGAACTGCCGTCCAATGTAACGGTGGACGTCAAAATTGAAAACGACATCCAGGCCGCGTTGGATTTTCGGCGCATGCAACAGGTTTTGCTCAACATGATGCTCAACGGCATCCAAGCCATGGACCAGGGGGGCACCCTCACCATCAGCGCCTTTGACCTCGATGATCATACCTTTTGCATTGAAGTCAGCGACACGGGCTGCGGCATCCCTGACGAAAACCTGAACAAGATTTTTGATCCATTTTTTTCCACCAAGGAGGGCCGGCGAAAATCCGAAAACGGCATGCTCCCTTACGACGGAATTCTGGAGCCACAGGGGACAGGGTTGGGCCTGGCCATCTGTCACGGTATCGTCCAGGAACACGGTGGTAAAATCATCGTGCGCAGCAAGGTCGGGGAGGGGACCACGTTTACGATTCGTTTGCCGATTGGAAGGACTCATGACCATTGAACGTGATGCGTCCATCCTGGTGGTGGAAGACGAGGCCATCGCCCGCAACAACCTGGTTCACATCCTGAAAAAACAGGGCTATATCGTTACATCGGCGGAAAGCGGCGCCAAAGCCATAGACCTGTTGAGCCGCCATACCTTCGATCTGGTCATCACCGATTTGAAGATGGAAAAAGTGGACGGCATGGCGGTACTGGCGGAAAGCCGCCGCCGGCAGCCGTTGACTGAAGTGATCCTGCTCACCGGCTACGCCACGGTGGACTCGGCCGTAAGCGCCCTTAAGGCCGGGGCCTATCACTACATCGCCAAGCCTCTTAAAATCGATGCCATTCGCAAGATCGTCTCCGAAGCCCTCATTAAGCGCCGCCTCCAGCTGGAAAATCTGCAGCTCAAGGAGAGCCTGCAATCGGGCCGGGCCAAGCCCACGATCATCGGTCAAAGCGCGGCCATGCGGCAAGTGCTGGAAACCGCCCAGCGCATTGCGCCATCAGGCGCCAATGTCTTGATCTTGGGTGAAAGTGGAACGGGCAAAGAAATCATCGCGCGCATTATTCACGATTGGAGCGACCGGGCCCAATATCGCTTCGTGGCCTTCAATTGCGGTTCGTTCAGCGATGCCCTGATGGCCAATGAACTTTTCGGACACGAAAAAGGCGCTTTCACCGGCGCCACCCAATCCAAGGCGGGCCTTTTGGAAACCGCATCCGGGGGGACGGTATTCCTGGACGAGGTTGGCGACATGCCCCCATCCATGCAGATTCAACTCCTGCGGGTCATTCAGGAAAAGGAGATGCTGCGGGTGGGCGGGACCGTACCGGTGCCGGTGGATGTGCGTTTCATCGCCGCCACCCACCGTGATTTGCAAAAGGATGTGGATGTCGGTCATTTCCGCCAGGATCTGTTTTTCCGGCTCAATGTGATCGCCATCCAGCTCCCCCCGCTGGCCGAGCGAGCGGATGACATTCCATTGCTGGCCGATTTCTTTTTAACCCGGAAACGCGCCGTCATGCAAAAAGAGGTCAATTCCATCACGCCTGAGGCCATGTCGCTTTTAAAGCAGTACGGCTGGCCCGGTAACGTGCGCGAATTGGAGAACACCATTGAGCGCGCCGTTGCCATGGCGCAAGGCGATACCGTGCGTCCGGACGATCTGCCGGCCCATATCAGCCAGTTGACCATCGAAACGTATCGCCACACATCCGGTCGGATTCCCACCCTGGAAGAAATGGAAAAACGCTACCTATCGTGGGTGCTTG
The DNA here is from genome assembly GCA_013041835.1 of Desulfatitalea sp. Taxonomy (GTDB): domain Bacteria; phylum Desulfobacterota; class Desulfobacteria; order Desulfobacterales; family Desulfosarcinaceae; genus Desulfatitalea. The sequence continues at coordinate 8,980 of JABDRH010000534.1, forward strand.
ACAAGTACAACGGCAATAAGACCCAGGCCGCCGCCGCCATGGGAATCGACCGCGTCTCCCTGTGGCGAAAGCTCAAGCGCTTCGGTATCAAAGCGTAATTCAAATCAGAATCATAGAAGGCTGGATGTACCATGACGATGTCCTTGATTGCTGATATTTCGTCAATAATTGGCTGTGCCTAAATATCGTTCAGATTATGACTATATTTTCGGCATTCTGCAACTGTATTTTTCTTGTTACGCTGATTTCATTATTCTATTTGTTGTGGCATGCATTAAGCATACTCATCGCAGTAATTCCGATTTAGCATAAATGATCTTAAAAAAATGGACTTTTTAAATTCCAACTGAAGCTCTATCACCCAGGAGGCATCTTGCGAATTAATGGAAAGAGGGAATGGAAGATGAAAAATTTAAAAATGTTTATCATATGTTTATGGGTTGTATTCGCAGCATTCGGAATGAGGGCTACAAAATTATGGGCGGGAGGAGAATTTAAACTCCCCGCTGTCAAGGATATTGAAGACAATAAGAAGTTCTACGATGATCCTAGGCCGTGGTATACATCAGACGCCTTCAATTACAAGAAAATCCTGCCTCCGGATGTCTATTCGGAGTTAACTTACGATGTTGAGACCATGAAGAAACTGTGGGCTGAAATAGTCGGTTTTAAAGCTCCGGATGTAGTTAACAAAACAGCTCCGGAGATAAAGCCTGGCGTTTATTCTTGTAAGGATAAGGAACAGTACCCGGGGCTTAAAATGCTTATGACCGAGTATCATTATAACCGTTTCAAACCAGGCGCTCCGCCCTTTGCCGGTAATTTTCCTGAAATGAAGATTGTTCCAACCAGACAATATTACAATGCGCTTTCCATAGCGGAAGCGACAAAGAACAACACGGGTAAAACCATGTTGAACGACAAAACCGGCATTATCGAAGAAGAAACATACATGAATGGGTATCCCTTTCCCATGCCGGAAGGAAAGTTTAAGGCCAATCAAATTTATTACAATTGGCTTAAGCGTTATTGGGGTTGGGACAGCAAATATGGGCTTATGGATGCTCGAGGATTTTCAGGGTCTCTGAGAGAAGACTTTGTCGCAATTGCCGATTTCTGGAAACTCAAGTTAAAAGGGAGGGTTATGGATCCTCCCGGTTGGTTTGACAAAAGAGCTCAATTGCAAGGTGAATCCGATGGCTATAGTTTCAGATATTACTCTCCACGGGATCTGTTTGGAAATGTCATAGGCTATGTCAAATATTTGAACCCCGATAAGTTCGATCAGGCAATGCTTTATGTAGCTACGCTCAGACGGGTTCGGCTCATGTCAGCTACCGACGTACAAGACTCTGTCGGCGGGGCCGATGCGATATATCTTGACGATGACGTGTGTACACAAAAGTTATCTACAAAGGTTTTTCCGTCCAAAATGGAATTAATTGCCGAGCGCGAGCTGCTTCTCCCGAATAATCATGATGGATCAGCGTATGTCACGTCCCCTGCGAAAGGAGTAGAATACCATAATTTAGAATGGGAACGGAGGCCTGTGTATGTCCTTAAGATGACAATTCTTGATAAGAACTTTGTCTACGGCCACCGAATCATCTACATCGATAGAGAAACGTTCTTTTTACGCCTTGTGGAAAACTACGATAGAAAGGGGCGTTTGTATCGGACAAATGAATTAGTTCTTACCTTCGTACCTGAGATGGGTATGGCTACTTGGGGTGATTCTTTTAGTCAGGATCATTTAGACTTTCATACCAGCATTGCGCACAATTTTATTGTGCCAGTCCCTTGGTTAAGCAGGGACAAAGTCAGCCTTGAGTATCTTTACAAGACAGGGAAATAGCAACCGGAAAGTTACGTCCCGCGGATCGGAAAGCTTTACTAATAATAAAGCTGCGGAAAAAAAAGGGGAATAGAATTGAGATGAAAGAAAATAAAAAGGGAAATCTTAAACCAGTGAAGCGTGAACGCGACGAGAGCGGTTTCTGGAAGATTGACAAACTAAACCGGATTGATCCGCCGATGACGCCAGAGGCAATTCAAGTCATGTCTTGGCTCAACGACCAAGATAGGGCTGTCTTGGCTCGCTTGCTCGAACGACTCACGAACCCCAGGCATCCGTCGGGCGTGGGCAAGGGTGAGCTTCCAGTGCTGGACCGCATCCAACCGACAAATGCCGTACCCGCCCTTCTTAATGATCCGGAGATGTTCGAACTGTACTTTGAGCTGACAGATCGTCTTGTGAAGATGGTAACCGGACTAGATGGTAACGACGAGATGTACACGGTGACGACGCACGCAAGGGGCATCGATGTGACCTCGAAGCGCAATGACTCGGACGTACGCCGCCGGCTCGCAAACGCGTTGCTGATTTGTTTGGCGATCGGGGTCGAGAATGATGATCCATACTGGATGCGTTTTATGACTGCTGTGCCCATCATGCAGAATGAACCTTTTGAGAAAAATCGCTACCATATAGGGGGGGAAAAGGTTGCCATGCTTACCCGTCCGGAGTCGTCGGTGTGGACCGACGAAGAGAGACTCATCCTTCAATTGACCTATGCGACAATGCGCCACGAAATGACGGATGAGCTTTGGGATGAATGCATGGCAAGGTGGGGTGTGAAGGAAACCTTCCGATATATTGCATGGCTCGGAATGTACGCCTATAGTTTGCAGTTCCAGGATGTGATTTTTCGCCGCGAAGTGTGGTAAGTGTTCCAAGGGCTCGTGCAAAAATAACTTCACAGTTTTATGCGCCGATCCATCTCACCCGGCTGTGTTACAAAAAATAACATACTGGGAAACTCCGTCCTTCAGGTCGGAGAATCCTATTAATACTATAGCTACGAAAAAAAGGAGAGTAAAAATGAACGAAAATAAAAAAGTAAAAGGGAAGCGTGAGCGTCAACCGAGCGGCCTTTGGAAAGTGGCCAAGCCGAACAGGATAGATCCGCCATTTGTGGGTTTTGATCATATGACATGGCTTAGCGACGAAGAAAAAGCTCTCGGCGCCGAATATCTCGAGTCATTTACACGTCCGCAAAAATACGAGTTTGGCTTAGGCAAGGGGACGATGCCACAGTTGGAGCGGATCATCGGAGTAAATGCTTTCTACTCATGGATGTGCGATCCAGAATGTTTGGTGGCCTTCATGGGTATTTATGATAAGGCCATTCAATTAGCGACCGGATTGGATGGGTTTGCCGAACTCATGCAGTTGGGGTCGAACCATACCGGCATCGATACGACTGAAAGGGGCAAGGATCCAGAAATTCGCCGTAAGTTCAAGCTCGTGATGACGATGATTTTAGCGATCGGCCATGAGCGCAAGGACGACTACTGGCTTCGTACAATGACAAGCAATTCATCTCAGACGGAGCCTGACAAGAGCGGCTCCTATATTATTCCGGCGGAAAAGGCCGTTATGCTTCATAACCCGGACTCATCAGTTTGGGACGACGAAGAAAGCCTTGCGATCAAATTCACTTATGCTGTGATGCGCAGTGAAATGACGGATGAGATTTGGGGTCCCTGCATGGAAGCATGGGGACCAAAGGAAATTACCCGGTATGCGATGTTCATCGGGGTCTACAATCTCATGTTAATGCAGCAAACCATGTATTTCGGCGATGATAAGTCTTTTTAATTGAGCATTAATATGTTTTCGATTTTTCACATTCTTTTTTGGGTATAACGGCGGGCATAAGGCGCGGCGGCTTGTTGCCGTCGCCCTTCATGCCCTGGTTTTGGATTGAAACGACCTTTCGGGATCGTGTCAACCCATGAGGCCATATTTTTTAGGAATCGCAATTTAATAAGTTGCCCATTTAGGCGCGCGGATTTGGGTTGGCTTGGTTCGATCTGAGGGCTCAAAACCGCAAAAATAGCGAGCTATTTTGAGGATTTTGAGACCGAAGATCGGGCCAAGGTAGCCCGAAGCCGTGACGGATAAAGGGCAACTTATTAAATTGTGATTCCTTAATGTTTCGTTTGTATTGAGAAGCTGTGCGTAAGGTACGGACAACATCCCTTTGAAGGTCGTAATATCGGCCATATAAATAAGCCACCGTAAATATAACAAATAGTGCCGGACAAGGGCGCTTTCGCAATATGAATTAGAATTTGGATTCTAACATCATTGCGGAGGTAGATTATCCTATTGCTGGCCAATTCCTTTCGAAACGTATCGCCACGCATCCGGCCGGATTCCCGCCCTGGAAATAATGGAAAAACGCTGCCTATCGTGGGCGCTTGACAAGTACAACGGCAATAAGACCCAGGCCCCGCCATGGGAAACGACCGCGTCTCCCTGTGGCGAAAGCTCAAGCGCTTCGGTATCAAGGATTGACCCCAATATTGCATAAACCGGAGGGGGTCCAGCGCCAAGGCGCCAAGGGTGAAGTCGTAGCCGGCTGCTGCGAACCCTTGGCGACAGCGGATCTGGAATCCTCCGGCGTATGCAACATTGGGCTTAAGGGCGCAGGAAAAAAATAATTTCCCCATCTTGCTTGATTATGTGCTAAGTCAGCAGCGTTATATGCCACCGGCATAAATCCTGATATGCGCTGGCGGATGTGCCTTTCAAAAGCCGGTAAGATTGATTTTTATCGCTTCTGTTTTCAGGGCAGCGTTTTCAACGGTTTTCCTGGCACAGGCCATACGGCGATTTTTTCCAGCTTGGCTGCCGAAGTCATCCTCACACCTGAAGAAGCGCTTGATTGCTTTATCGCAGAGACAGTCGGGAGTGTATGCCGATCACGCGGCCAAGAAAATAATGCCCAATATTCTGGCAGACGGTGAAAAACGACCGGCAGCCGGATACTGTATGGCCTGGTTGCAGGTAGCGGGCGGCAATTCGGTGTTGCCTCCCTGGGTGCGGTATCGATTCCCGGAACTTTCGACCCTCATCAAGGCGCTGCGAGAGGATCCTTGCGGGAACCCGGAATGTGCCAATTGTGCAGAAAATCATGATCCTGAAGGCCAGTTGGAGCGTTTTTTCGGCTATCCATCGTTTCGAGAAGAGCCTCGAACCATAGAAGGCGAAAGCTTGCAACGCGACATTGTGAATAGCTGCATGGGCGACCATTGCGTTCTGGGGATTTTGCCGACCGGCGTCGGAAAGGCTGCCAAGGGTGTCGCCATCGCCACCTATCACGGCGTCGCCATGCGCCTGGCGGGCATTTCAATCCGGGACATGGCCGCTTCGCACAATAAGGACAACATTGATTTTGACCGCATCATCAAAGACGCGGTCCAATTCGTGAAGGGTGAAAAAGACATTTACGGGATCGAACCGGACGAACACCGGGATCGGCTGTTGGCCGGCTATAGCCATATACTAGTGGACGAATATCAGGACATCGACGAAGATCAGTATGACCTGGTATCGCCCATTGCCGGACGGTCGCTTTCAGAAGATGAGGGCCGACTGTCCATATTGGCAGTCGGTGATGATGAATAAAATATCTACACCTTTCGAGGGGCCAACGTTCGCTTTATTCGGCAATTCCAGGACGATTACAGTAAAAACGTGTTCTATCTTGTTGAAAACTTTCGTTCCAGCAAGCATATCATTGCAGCTTCCAATGCCTTGATCAAATTCAACCAGGACAGAATGAAAGGTGCTCATCCGATTTGCATCAATCGAGAACGACACCCGAATCTGCCCGGTGGCCGATGGGAGCATATGGATCCGGTAACCACTGGAAGAGTTCAAATCGTTTCGGTGCGGGATGTTTTTCACCAAGCCACCTATATTAAGAACAAAATCGACCGATTGAAGATGCTTAATCCGAGAGTTGACTGGAGTGACATCGCTGTATTGTCTCGAACAAAATCCCCGTTGTCTGTTGTCAGGGCAGTATTGGAGACGGCCGGATACCCGATGAAAATGATTTAAGACAAGGGGTTTCCTTTGCACAAAGTGCGAGAAATCCGGACGACCTTGGATTGGTTGGAGCCAAGGGAAAAGGAAAATTCGAGAGCTATCGATTTGAAAGAAGGGATTCATGCGATTCGCAATATACGAGAGGCCAATTCCTGGTGGGCGTAAATCGATTTGTTTTTCGAGAGCTACCGGGACGAAACCATGGATAGCGTCCTGCCAATCAGTCGAGCGGTGGGTCATCTGTACGAGTTTTTGGCTGAACAGCGCCGAGGTTCGGTTCATCTGCAAGGCGCATGCTTTGGTTGCATATCGAGATATGCGGCCTTGTATGCACCACAGCAG
>JABDRH010000535.1 GCA_013041835.1 Desulfatitalea sp.
TCCACGCAGATGGCCGGCTGCTTGAACCCCTCCACCAGCACCAGGTTGGCGGTTTTCCGTCCCACCCCCGGCAGTGCCAACAAGCCTTCCATCGTGTCCGGCACGCGGCCGTGGTGGTCATTGAGGACCCGGCGGCTGATCTCCATCAGGCGCTTGGCCTTGGTGGGGTAAAAACCCACCGGGTAAATCAATTGCGCCACCCGTTCCTCTCCCAGGGCGAGCAGCGCCTCGGGCGTGCGGGCCTGCTCAAACAGACGGACCGCCGCCGCGGAAGTCACCTCATCCTTGGTGCGTAGAGAAAGAATGGTGGAAACCAACACTTCAAACGGCGTGGCCCCGCGATTGGCGATAAACGTGATAATGGGCGCCTGCCAGTTTTCGTAAGCGCTTTGCAGCGTGATCACGAATCGGTCGATGTTGAATCGTTTCACCTTTTTTACCACCAATGCAATTCCCTCTCAGATCCGGAATGCCGTTTTGTAAAGGGTAGTTTCCCTTATTTCCTTAAGGCAATTCGCCCATGTCCATCAAGCAATATACTAGGTATTGCCAAATATAAGAACTTTTGATTATATTTTGTCAACATCGAGCGATTCGGCCCCTCGCAGACGGCATCTCTAAAGAGGCTGTGCATTTTTGGCGGCTTCACCTTTCATAAAGATCTGACCCGGACCAGAGTTATGCTCAGGCTATAATTGATGCCAATCATCGTGTTTCATTAAATCGTACAATGATTTTCGGGACAGTTTAACCCTGATATGTATTGAAGGAGCAGAGCCTATGGCTACCATGGAAAATCTTTTAACCGGTGAAAAAGTATTTCTAAAATCACATCATGTTTTCGGAAGAAGCCGGGATAAAGCGGATACGGAACTGGAAAACAGGGATATATCGCAAATCCACGCAGCGATTCTATGGAACGGATGGGAATGGTTGCTGACCGACTTCAGTCGAAACGGAATATGGATCGACGGCGCCCGTCTTGACCGCGGAAAGAACACAGCACTCAAGAAAGGAGATGTCATCCGTTTCAGCAGCACAGGCGAATCGGCTTGGACATTGAGTGATCTGAAACCACCGGCCAATATGCTTATTCCCGTACAAAACCAAGCCCCTGTCATTGAATTGGACCGTTTGCGCGCCCTTCCCGATGATGCGACACCGGACATTTTGGTGTACCTTTCCCATACGGGTCAATGGGTATACGAACACCAAGACGTGACGACCCCATTATCAAACGGAGATATGATCCATCATCAAAGCGGCTCATGGCGGTTTTTCCGTGCGGAGCCTGTCGCTACGACACTTTCAAGAGAAATTGATGGGGATATCCGGTTCGTTTTTCATGTCAGCACGGATGAAGAACATGTGGAAATTAAAGTATTACTCGGCGCGAATACGATCGACCTGGGTGAGAGAGCCCACCATTATATGCTTCTGACCCTTGCCCGCCAGAGGCTCAACGATGCAAGGCAAGGCGATGATCAAGCCACCCAGGGATGGATCGAAGCGGACTGGATGGCCGAAATGCTCAACCTGGAACCAAATCATCTCAATATCCATATTTATAGAATCAGAAAACAAGTTAAAGCCTCCGTGCCGAAAACATTCAACCTTTCCCGGCTGGTGGAACGGCGCGTCGGAGGACTGCGATTCGGGTATCCCGACTTTCAGATCCTGCGAGGGGCATCGGTGGAAGGAACTTTATGCAAGGGTAAGATCGCATGAAAGACACCGAACTCGACCGGATCACCCCTTGCGGATATGAACTGTTTGAGAAGCTGGGCCGGGGCGGATTCGGAACCGTTTTCCGCGCCAGGCAACAAAGTACTGGTCAAAATGTAGCCGTAAAAATACTGAACCTTGAGAACATCGATGAGCAGGAACGGCGCCGTAAAATCGAACGTTTCGAGCGGGAAACCCGGCTTTGCGCCGATCTTCAACATCCGAACATTGTACGGGTGATCGATAAGTGCAAAATCGATGATCACCATCTGTTTATGGTGTTTGAATATGTCCATGGCGAAACCTTACGGGATTTACTACTCCGTGAAGCTCCGCTCCCGGCGTTGACGGCCGGGGATCTGATGGGGCAGGTCCTGGATGGTATCGCCTGTGCCCACGAACGGGGGGTCGTTCACAGAGATCTGAAACCAGCCAACATCATGATTGCGACTACCGGAGCCCGGCAGCATGTCAAAATCCTGGATTTCGGTATCGGAACATTCGTGCCGGATGCGCGCAAAGAGGATTACATGAGCCTCACCCTTTCTAGGGAAACCGTGGGCACCCCCTCTTACAGCGCACCTGAGCAGCTTCGCGGGGAACCCCCCACCGTCAAATCGGATGTATACGCCTGGGGGCTTTTGTTGGTCGAATGTCTTACGGGTTTGGCTGTCATGCAAGGGTCGACCATGGCGGAAATCTTCCATCGGCAGCTTTGCCCCGATGAGGTTCCGCTTCCACATGCGATCTTAGGGCATCCTCTCGGCGATCTGCTACGGCGAGTACTTCAGAAAAACCATCAGGACCGTCCCGGAAGAACGGATCAACTCTATGCCGATTTCGAAAAAATCAACCTGACCAGCATCGTCGGAAGACTTCAGAGGTCGCCGGGGAATGCCGCGGCTTATACCGGTTCCACCGATACGACGGAGACGGTGTCGCCCTGGCCCATGTTTCAGATTGAGCGGCGGCAGATTACCGTTCTGAGCCTTAGCCTCGGCCTGATGCCGGTCCGCGAGACGACCGAACCCGAGATGGAAGCCATCGATGCGCTCCAGGATGATCTGATACGGTTTTGCGCAGACACCGGCGGACGATACGGCGGATATTCGGCCGGCGCTTTAGGCGACTACACCATGATGCTATTCGGTTATCCCCAGGCCGGAGACAGTGACGCTCGGCTTGCGGCCAGAACCGCCCTGGAAATCGCCGGCCAGATGCGGCGCCGAAGCACCCTTTTGGCAGAGCGCCAAGGCATCCGTCCAGCATTGCGCATCGGGATTCATTCGGGATTGGTGACGACCTGCAAGGGGGCCACGCCGTCCGGCATGACACTCAATACCGCGGTAAAACTTACGAATCTCGCCCCGCCCGGAACCGTTCTAGTCAGCGACGGCACGCACCGGCTGTTGGAACGGCACATCCACTTCGAATCCTTTGAACCTTGTCTTCTCGATCGTCTCAACCCGTCGCCAACTTTTTTGCTGATCGGTGAGCGGCAGGACGAAGCATTCTCTTTTCTGCAGGCCGGCCCCGCGGACGTGCCCATGGTGGGCCGCGACACGGAACTTCAGACCCTGCGGTCTCAATGGGCAAAGGCACTGAAGCACCATGGAAATGCTGTGCTTCTCAGGGGCGAACCCGGCATCGGAAAGTCCCGTCTCACCTATGAAATAAGACGTCAAATCACCGATAACGGCCACGTCTCAATTGTCTGCCGGTGCCTTCCGGAACACCGGAATAATGCGCTTTTCCATGTTCTTGAGATGATTAAATCGCAACTGCGTCTTGACCCTGTATCTTCTCCAAAGGACACGGCCCGCCGACTTGAAACCGCGCTGAAAACATGCAGCCATAACATCGAATGGTCCATGCCGATTCTTTGTTCCTGGCTGTCCATGCCGATTCCAGAAGCGTTTCCGCACGTACCTCACTCTCCCGAACAGCAGAAGAAAATTCTTTTGGAGATCTTGGAAGAACTGATTCTCTCCATGGCCCGTGATGCGCCCCTGTTGATCATTTTGGAAGACCTTCACTGGACGGACCAGGTCACCTTGGAATTGATCGATCTGTTGATGGCACGGATTCCGGAAACCCAGATCATGCTGCTTCTCACCGCCCGGCTCGAATTTTCGGTCGCATGGGACGTGGAAAAAGTCATGACCATCGGGCTTGAACGAATTTCGCCCGAGCACGCCGAAGTGATGATCCGAAACCTGACCGGAGACCAACCCGTACATTTCAGCGTTCTGGATGCCATGTACCGGCGTACCGACGGAGTACCACTGTTCATCGAGGAGCTGGTTTTGCTGATGCTCGATGCGCGGCAACTCGTCAAACGCGATGGCGTGTATCACATAGACGATCGGTTCGATCCCGCATCGATTCCCATCACCCTCCAGGACTTGCTCAATGAAAAGCTGGGGCGTCTGGGAACCGCACAGGAAACGGCACAAACCGCGGCGGTAATCGGCCGGGAATTCGACCATGCGCTGCTTGTTCGTGTTTCGCTGCGCGATGAGCCCACGGTTCAAAACGATCTAGACCGGATGTCGACCGAAGGCCTGGTCTACTGTCAACGGCGCGTTGAAGGCGAAACATACATCTTCCGTCACGCCCTGATCCGAGACGCGGCCTACAGCAGCATGGTCCAGTCGGTAAAAAGCCGCATTCACGGCCGGATCGCCGCGAGCCTTGAAAACGATTTTCCCGATCTGGCCAAGATAGATCCAGGTGGAATCGCACTTCATTTTGCCGCGGCCGGTAAATATACAAAGGCGGTTTTTTACGGGACCCAGGCGGCCGGTATCGCATTGGGGCGTTCCTTGGTTGATGAGGCGATATTCCACGCCCAAAGAGTTCTTACATGGATCGGAAAACTCGCGCCTGAAAAACAGTTCGATGCGGAGCTAAGCGCAAACGGAATTCTAACACAGGCGCTGATGGCGAAATACGGTTGGACATCTTCCGAAGTCAAAGCCGGCATAGACAGGTCCCGCATCCTGCTTGAACATATGGAGCAGAACGTATTCTTGTTCCCTGCTTTGTGGGCTCTGGGGACATACCATCATGTTGCCAGCAACCGCAGCGAGGTACGGTCCATAAACGACAGACTGGTCAAAATCGCAAAAAGCGCTGACGATCCGGGGCTCGGAACTGCGGTTGATACACTCATGGGACATGCGAGCTACATCGATGGCAATTATACGCAAGCCGCTCGATTCCTGGAGCAGGCAATCCAGCGCTACGATCCCTCAACACACAAGGATCATGGGCTAACCTTCGGTATGGATACACGGGTATGGGCCCTGTCGGGACTTGCCAATGTCTGCCTGTTTGCCGGAAAAACCCGAAAAGCACTTGAATGCGGAAAACAGGCCATTGAATGGGCATGTAAAATCAACCACATCCCATCAATTGGAATCGCCCTGCTTTACCGCGGCATGATTTGCCATTTCGAGAACGACAAAAAAGGCGCCGAAGAGATTTGCGGCAGGCTGATCGCCGAATCGAAAAAATATGGGCTGACCGCATACGAAGCGTATGGAGCGGTGATCCATGCATGGGCCATCGGGGATGCGCCAACCCTGCACCGCATTCTCAAGACGCTTCGGAACATGGGATGCATGCTCGGTCTTACCCAGTACGATTCTTTATCGGCAGACCTGGCGGCTGAAAACGGACAGCCGGATCTGGCGGTCAGCTGTATTGACGAATGTATCTCACTGTGCCGGGAAATAAAGGAACACTACTACGATCCCGAGCTTTACCGCCGCAGGGCGGATTATCTGCTGCAGATTTATCCACACGGAAATACGGACATCCGGTCTTCGTTGATGAAGGCCGTGACCCTGGCGCGGTGTCAGGGCATGTACAGGACCGAAGCCGTCAGCATACAAACACTTTTGCGGCATTTCAAGGAAGACGGAAACATGAAATCACGGCTCAAAGACATCATTGTGTTGGTTCCGGAGGTGTCCGAGGTGCTTAGGGCGGATCTGTTGCGTTCACAGGACCGTATCGATTCGTGTAATCGCGTGTAATTTGATTTTGTTCACGAACAGATTAACCAGACGTTAGTTTGTTCGTTGTTGAGTTGTCTTTGATGTTAATACAACAAAATTACAGGAGGTGCCATGAGCGAAAACAAATCAGTTTATGATGATTTTATTGAGTTTAGAGCGATCATCGTTCAATGTGTCGCGCTTTCTTGGAGCGATCCGACGTTTAAAGAGGAATTTAACGAACATCCTATAAAAACAATGAAAGAGTATTTTGGTTATGAATACCCTTTCGACATCAATTTCCGATTTGATCGGGAAGGAAGCGACAAAGATTATCGTTGGTATCCCAGAGGCACCGGCGCATGGGTCGGTCCGAACAACAAAATAAAACTTGTGCTTCCGCCGAAGCCTCCAAAAAATCAGATGGCGATCGCACTCTCGGCTTACCACGTGGGGCACCTCTTTTTATGGGATGAAGATTAACTATCCGGCAGATACGATTTGAACAAGGAGGAATCAACATGGGTTACGACAATAGATTACCTGATTATGAATCGTTTCTTGAATTTGAAGAAGTGTATCTCAGGGCCGTCGCCCTGGCATGGACTGACGAGGACTTTAAGGAAAAACTCCTATCGGACGCAGAATCGGCGATTGAGCAATATTTCAATTATCGTTGCCCCTGGTCGCTCGATATCCAAGTCCGTGAAGTCAATGAAAAGGAGATAGAACTAGGGGCGGGATGGCATCCCCCGGCTGAAGGGCGGCAGGGTTTCTGGAAGCTGCCGAAGGATACGTTTTATTACAGATTACCTCCCAAACCCGACACAATCGATCCTGAAGAAGAGCCTATCGCTCTTGCCGCTTATAACGATTCCGGTCCGACGTACCTGTTTACCTGTTGCTGATTACGAACGGATATTGCGCGGGATGAAAAAGTGAAGTATGGGCGATAATGGATTAACGGAAGTCCTTCAGTTCCGTCCGGATTTCAGGGTTGAAACAATCGGTACGGATGTAGTGTTTCTCATCGGAGAAAACGATCGCTTTGTGCTTTCCGGCAGGCATAGTGCAACCGTTGCGGGACTGATCGACGGTCAACGTTCCGTACGGGAGATTATGAATACGACCCCGGATCCCTTGCAGCAATCTGAAATCCTGTACACCATCAGACGACTCAAGACCGGGGGCTACATCGTACCCACCGCGCGGGACATTTCTGTTGCTGGTGCCGCATTCTGGCAGGGCATCGGGTTTGACATCCAAAATGTGGAAAAACGACTATCGTCCGTGTCCGTCTCCGTTCATTCCCTTGGGGGGATATCATCCGCCGCTTTGATTGAATCTCTCAAACGGGCGGGGCTGAATGTTTCCGATCCCGGAGATATGGTGATGGTGTTGACCGACGATTATCTTCGTCCGGAATGCGCCAGAATCAATGCGGCTGCTCTGGAAAACCACCGCCCCTGGTGTATGGTAAAGCCCGTGGGGATGACCTTGTACATCGGGCCGGTGTTCACACCGACAGCAGGACCGTGCTGGGAATGTCTTGCGCATCGGCTACGCAGCAATCGGCCCGTGGAACGGTTTGTCGGCGTTTACCGAAAAAACGAAGCCGGATTCGGCCTTCCGCCGATATCAACGCCATCGGGATATGCTGCCGCATGCGAACTGGCTTCAAACGCCGCTGCGCTTATACTGGCCGGTCGGCCGGAGAACCATCCCCTTCATGCTTCACTTTTTTCACTGAATCCCACAACCTTTGAATCAACGCGGCATACGGTCGTCAGAAGACCCCAATGCCCGGCTTGCGGCGATCCCCATCTGATGACGGCTCAAGGCGAACGCCCCATAACGCTTGAACCGGTTGACAAATGCGCCGGTAGCGAAGGCGGGTATCGCATTCAAACACCGTGGCAGACCTTTGAGACCTACGCGCACCATATCAG
>JABDRH010000538.1 GCA_013041835.1 Desulfatitalea sp.
GGCTACGTCCTCGAACATATCGGGCGCATCCCCAGTGAAAACGAAACGTTATCCTTGTCGAACTACCGCATCATCGTCAAATCGATGGACGGCAACCGGATCAAGGAATACGTGGTCCAGCAGATGGAATCGGCCCTCCCCGAAAATGCGCCCATCGTGCCCACAGAGTAGTATCGGTGCTAACTCTTTACCCGTTCCGTATACTCCCCGGTACGGGTATCGATGCGAATAACCTCCCCTTCGTTGACAAAAGGCGGCACCTGAACCACCAAACCGGTTTCCAGGGTAGCCGGCTTGGTGCTGCCGCTAGCCGTGTCACCCTTGGCCCAGGGTTCGGCTTCGGTGATTCGCAGCTCCACGAAATTGGGCAGCGTCACGCCGATGGGGCGCCCCTGGAAGAGCAATACGTTGCAAACGGTGTTTTCCTTGAGCAGCAATTTTGCGTCGCCGACCTGATCGGCCATGATCATCTCCTGCTCATAGGAAGTCGTGTTCATAAAGCAATACTCGTTGCCGTCGTTGTAGAGGTACTCCATGGAAGCTTCTTCCAGGTCAGCCGGAGTGAATTTTTCTCCCGAGCGGTAGGTCTTGTCGAATTGCACACCGGTGATCATGTTCTTGAGCTTGCATTTATACAGAGCCTGCCCTTTTCCGGGCTTGACGAACTCGAATTGGACGATGATGTAGGGATCACCGTCGATTTCAAGCTTGGTGCCTTTTTTTAAATCACCACTTTCCAGCATGGTTTATCTCCTATTGTTAATGCCGAGGCCCTATGCTGCATCCATGAAACATCAGTGGCAGCCGCGCGCCAAGTCGATCATCGCCTTTACTTTTTCCTTGTCTTTCTTAAATCGAATAGACTTTCCCGTAGGGTCCACGGCATTGGTCAGCGTGCAACTGTCTACGCCCGCCGGCCCTACGGCTTCGATGGCGGCCCGGACATTGGACGGCCCGATGCCGCCGGCAAGGATCATCGGTATACGGCTGTGTCGCACCAACTCCCGAGCCACGGACCAATCGCAGGTACGACCGGTGATGCCTACGAATCCGTTTACAGGCTGGGCGTCATCGCATGCATCGGCGTCCGAAACCAATAGGGTGTCGGTGAGAAACCAATCACTGACCGGTTCGAACACCGTCGCCAACGAAAGGGTTTGTTGTATATCGGCCCATCCGGAAACGGCGATGGGAATGCTGCGCATGATGGCCACCTTGGGAAAGGCGCGTCGGATCGCCCTTTGCCTTTCCACGATCCGCATCAGCGCCTCGGTTTGCCCGGCATTTACCGGAAGTGTTTCGCAAAAATGTATAATGTCGGGACCATAGTAATCAATGGCACGGCAAACCAGGTCCACATCCTGAAAAAGAGGAATCAGGCTGCTTTTGCGGCCGGCGCGCTGAATGGCATCGACCGTTTGCTTTAGCTGTGCGTCACGCCAATTGTCGGCGGACATCAAGACGCTGCCAATGTGATCAACGCCCAGGTCAATCATCATCCGAGCGTCGTCCCGGTTTTGTATTTCGTAGATTTGAACAATCATCATCCGCCGTCACGGGGCATCAGGCCCATAAAAATATTGACATTTCCGGCGGTCTTTACCATATTCAGCCTGTTTGCGCAAACTGTTTAACTGCTTTTCTTCATTATAAAAATACGTTGAAAAAGGCATCCTATGATTCTCATTATTGATTTTGGTTCCCAATTCAACCAGCTCATTGCGCGACGCGTCAGAGAATGCGGTGTGTACTGCATCATCGAACCCCCGACCATTCCCATGGACCGTATCCGGGAACTTGATCCCAAGGGCATTATTTTATCAGGCGGGCCGGCAAGCATTTACGAAAAAAACAGCCCCCGCATGGATGCCGCCGTGTTTGATCTGGGCATACCGGTGTTGGGCATTTGCTATGGCATGCACTTTATGATGGATGCGTTGGGCGGTACCGTCAAACCATCGCCCAAACGCGAATACGGGTTTGCCGAATTGCTGATCTCGCAGCCGGGGCCTTTGTTCAAATCGCTTCCGGAGCGGAGCCAGGTGTGGATGAGCCATGGGGATGAAATCGCCGACCTGCCGCCGGGATTTCAGGCCGCCGCATGCACCGACAACACCCTTGTGGCGGCGGCCATGGATCCGGCACGCAACTTTTTTGCACTGCAATTTCATCCAGAGGTGGCCCACACCCGCAAGGGGAAGCCGATGCTGCACAATTTCCTGTTCGAGGTATGCGGGTGCAAACGCAATTGGACCATGAAGGCCTTTACCCGCCGAACGGTGAAGGAAATCGCCCAAGCGGTAGGGCGGGACAAGGTGATTTTAGGGCTCAGCGGCGGCGTGGACTCATCGGTTACCGCCATGTTGATCCACAAGGCCGTCGGCAGTCAGTTGACCTGTATTTTTGTGGACAACGGCCTGCTGCGCAAGGACGAAGCCGCCAAACTCAAAAAGGTGTTTAAAGAACACCTGCAGCTCAACATTCGTTTCGTCAATGCCGGCCGGCAGTTTCTCAAGGCCCTGACTCAAGTGAGCGACCCGGAGAAAAAGCGCAAGATTATCGGCAAGGTTTTCATGGATGTTTTCGAGGCGGAAGCAAATAAAATCAAGGGAGCGAAATACCTGGCCCAGGGCACGCTCTACCCGGACATCATCGAATCGCGTTCGGCATTCGGCGGCCCGACTTCGGTGATTAAGTCCCACCATAACGTGGGCGGTCTTCCCAAGCGCATGAAACTCAAGCTGGTGGAGCCGCTGCAATACTTGTTCAAGGATGAGGTGCGCAAGCTGGGCAAGCAGATGGGCCTGAGCGAAGATCTGGTGTGGCGCCAGCCGTTTCCAGGTCCGGGCCTGGCCATTCGCATCATCGGCAATGTGACGACCGGACGGTTGAAAGTACTGCGTGAAGTGGATGCCGTGCTGCTTGAAGAGATCCGCGCCGCCGGATACTACCGAAAGCTGTGGCAATCTTTTGCCGTGTTGTTGCCGTTGAAAAGCGTCGGCATCATGGGCGACAGTCGAACCTACGAGAACATCGTCGCCATTCGGGCGGTCACCAGCAAGGATGCCATGACCGCCGATTGGGCCAAGCTGCCCCATCACCTTTTAGGCCGCATCTCCAACCGCATCATCAACGAAGTGCGCGGCGTCAACCGCGTGGTTTACGACATCAGCTCCAAACCCCCCAGCACCATCGAGTGGGAATAACCGCAATGTTGTAAAAAGAGATGACCAACTTGAAAAAGACGACTATGCAGGAAGACATTGAGGAAAACGGCCAATTTAAATTGCAGCCGGATGGCTTGAGATCGCCTGAAGAAGAAACTATCCCTTCGGCAATCAACGAACTGAAACTGGAAAAGATCAATCAGCGGGTCACGTTGATCTCCATCATCATACCGGTATTGATCGTCGTGGTACTGGTGATCACCTACCTGGATATCAAGAAGCGGGTTGTGCGCACCGAAGATACGGGCGCCATCGAATTCCGAAAACTCTCCAGTGATCTGGAATCTCGTTTTTCCTCCCTATCCGTGCGTCAGGCCAAGATAGAGGAAAGCCAGGGCAAGTTGACCGATCAAAACAACCATGCCATGGCCCAACTGCAGGTCCGTTATGAAAAGCTGCAGGATTCGGTCGAAACACTTGAACGTAACATGCGATCCCTTAAAACGACGACCGCAGACAAATCCCAATTAAACGCCACGCGCGAAGAATTGGCCACACAGCTAAATAGCGTGGTAGCATCGGCCAATGCGTCCGGCGAGCAGGTGGCCGCCATCACTCAGGCCCTGAAAACCCAAATCGATGGGACCATCCGATCGAATACCACGCTCCAGGGGCAACTGGCCGAGTTGGAAACGCGCATGGCGCAAATGGCTGACGCAAAAGTCGACAAAGCGGCCGTTGATCTGGCCATTCGGCTGGAAACCCTCAAAGTCGGAAACGAACTCAAGGCCAGGATCGATGCCCTCACGTCCAGATTGGATCAACTGAATCGCAAGGCAGCGCCCCCCTCCCGGCCGTCCGACGCTCCCCCGTCGCCGCCGGACGGTGCGTCCGGCGGGAACGCTCCCAAACCGCCGGCAGCGGTTATCAAAGAGCAGACGATTACGCAGTAGGCGACATCCACAATCGTTCGATTCGCCCGATATCCTCGGGCAGGTCCACTTCCGGAGAGTCATAAGGCGTGACCACCACACGGATGCGGTGGCCGTTCTCCAAGGCGCGCAACTGTTCCAATTTTTCAATCTGCTCAAGCCTACCCGTGGGCAGCCGTCGAAAGACGTCCAGATACGGCCGGCGGTAAGCATAAACGCCCAGATGCTTGTATGCAACAAACGATTGGTCTTGGTCCCGTTCCCAGGGGATGGGAGCGCGTGAAAAGTAAAGGGCATTGCTCTGGCCGTCCATCACGACCTTGCAGTCCTTCGGATTGGTGTACTCCTTTACATCGTGGATCGTAAACGCCAGCGTGCTCATGTCCAACCCGGGATCGGCGAGCAACGGCGCCACCACGGCATCGAAACAGTCGGGTCGCACGAGGGGCTGGTCACCCTGTACATTGATCACAAGATCCGCTGGCGCCAGCGCAAGCTTTTCAGCGACCTCGGCCACCCGGTCGGTGCCGGAACGATGCTCGGCGTCCGTCATCATGGCGTTGCCGTTGAAACAGCTGACGGCCGAATGGATGCGCTGATCGTCTGTGGCCACCACCAC
>JABDRH010000540.1 GCA_013041835.1 Desulfatitalea sp.
GTGGTGGTCTTGCCTGAACCGGTGGGGCCGCAGACCAAAATCAGTCCATAGGGCTTGACCACCGATTTGATAAAGTTTTCATAGTTTTGTTCGGAGAAGCCCATCTTCTCCAAGGGGATGGGTTCACCGGCGGCCAGGATACGCATGACCACGTCTTCAAGCCCCCCCTGGGTGGGAATGGTGGCCACGCGCAGTTCGATGTCCTTGCCACCGTACTTTTTGAATTTGATCTTGCCGTCCTGGGGCAGGCGGCGTTCGGCAATATCCAAGTCGGACATGATCTTGATGCGTGACACGACAGCGTTGCGATAGGCAAAGGGAATCGTCTGATAGATGGTGCACGCGCCGTCTACGCGAATGCGCACCATGGTGTTTTGCTTGCCGGCATAGGGTTCAACGTGGATATCCGATGCGTTGCGGGCGTAGGCATCCAGGATGATTTTGTTAACCAACTGCACCACGGCGCTGTCTTCCTCACCGACACCATGTTCAGCCTCTTCGATCTCCTGGGTTTCGTCCTGCAACTGGCTGAGAATGTCGTCGATTTCCGCCATCTCGCGTTCATCGGCCGTGAACAACTTGATGAAATCGAGGATGTCCTGTTTGAGGGCCACCATAAACTTGAGCTTTTGCCCAGGAAAGAGGGCCTTGATTTCATCGATGCGCTTCAGGTCGTGGGGGTCGTCGATGGCGATCACCGGCTGGGTGTCTTCGTTGCGAATGGGCACCCACACGTTGGTCCGCATGAATGGCACCTTGAGCCCGGAGAGCAACTCCCCCGGAATGGGGTAGGAGGCATTGTAGGAAACAAAGGGAACCTTAAAGTAGCGGGCCAGCGATTCGCCCAATTCGGTTTTGGGCACTTTATATTCGCGGACCAGCAGGGTTTCCACCGATTCCTTGCGCTGACGGGCGTCCGTGACCGCCTTGGTCAACTCCTTTTGGGTAACCAGGTGATTTTCCAGAAGATAGTCGAATTTGGTGGTGCGCCCCCCGCGGACCGCCATGCGTTTCTGGTTGTACAGGGCGATGCCGATGATTTTGGCCAAATCGGCAATGGCCTTTTCATCCTCCAGGCCGAACCGGTCACCCCCCAAGCGGTTGACCATTTGCAGGGCGCCCATCAGGTACTTTTGAAAAATAATGGGATAAACGAGCACCTGCTTGGTGCGATACCCGGTCTTTTGGTCCCAGCTCTTGTCAAACTTCAGATTTTCATCGATGGATTCAAGTTCATCGGCATCATAGACATTTTCGATATTCAGCAATTTGTGGGTCAATGCGGCGTATCCGGCCAGAGAGGATTTGTTCACCGCCACGCGAATTTCACCAATTTCATGGCCCGACTTGAAACGCGACACCAGTTCGCGTTTAACGCCGTCAACCACATAGACGGTCATTCGCTCCGCTAGGAAAAGGCCGGTGATGTCGTCCTTCAGATCGAACAGAATTTCGTCTAAATCCCTTGCCGCATTGATTTTGTTACCGATTTCCTGCAGCTTGGCCCTGTATTCGACTTCCGATTTTAGTTTATCGATGCCGTTCCCGTTTAGCGCCTGGGTTTTAGATGCATTCAACATGGTTGTCCTGTCTGATGTCTGCTTTTTGAAGCCGACTCGAAACGATATTTGTCTTTATCCGACCTTCGGCGATTTTAAATACCCTATTATTTTTTTTATGCCGCCGCCGACGAGAATCACACTCATCAAATAGAAACAAAAGCGGGTGTACCAGGCGCTGTTTGCCAAGCTTTCAAAGCGCGCCAGATGTGGCAATTGTTGATGCATCTGAACCACTACACCCACGCCCACCAAGACCAGTGCAATGCCGTAAACGAGTTGAAGCGGATTTTTCATCGGCGGTTACACCTTGTTCATGAGTCTGGTATCCTTGAAGGGCAATCCGCCGGTAGCGAGCTTGATACGCATCACGAAATCGTCTCGTACCGAGCGGAGGTCAGCCCCTTGCATTTATAGTGTCAAACCGTTACCCAACTTTGCCTGAACGTAGGTAGACGGTTTCTATCTTCAAGCAAACCTTGTTTAGGGTATCGGCGTTTTGGTTCGATTCGTTAATTTTTTACGAGCCCTAATTCACTATTCAGTGAAGGTTCCGGTGAACACGGGCGCTCGCTTCTCCAAAAAAGCGGTGGTGCCTTCCTTGGCGTCCTTGCTGGTAAAGCACAAGGCGAATGCATCGGTTTCAATGCGCAGGCCGGTAGCCAGATCGACGCTCATGCCATGGTTGACGGCTTGCTTGGTGGCGCGTATCGCAACCCGGCCTTTGGATGCCATTTCGCGGGCGGTTTTCATCACCGCGGGCATAAGCTCCTCTGGGGGGGTCACACGATTGACAATGCCCAGTTGGTGGGCCTGCGCAGCGGAGATGAGGTTGCCGGTGTATAGCAGCTCCTTGGCTTGGTTGATGCCGATGAGTCGGGGCAGGCGTTGGGTGCCGCCGTATCCCGGAATTAAACCCAGCTTGATTTCCGGCTGACCAAAAGAGGCATTTTCCGAAGCGTAAATAAAATCACAGGCCATGGCGATTTCCAGCCCGCCCCCCAGGGCGAACCCGTTGACGGCGGCAATGACCGGAATGGGCAATTCGCTGATCCGGTTGATGACAGTCAGCCCCCAGAGCACAAAAGTCTTGGCCTTTAGAGGATCCAAACTGGCCAACTCGTTAATATCCGCTCCGGCCACAAACGATTTTTCGCCTTCGCCGGTAAGAACCAATACACTTACCTGATCGTTGCGGGCGATGTCCGCCAACGCATGGTCGAACTCTTGTAGCAGCTCTCGGTTTAAGGCGTTGAGCGCCTTGGGACGACTGAATGTAATGGTGCCGATTCCTTCCTGCAGCTCAAAGCCAATGTTGCTGTATGCCATATCTCCTCCTTGGTACGTCTTTTGGGGCATGCGCCCGGTTTGCAGGTTTTCTACCCTCGCTCTCGTTGGTATGCTGCACCCTCGAAGGCGACGGGGTGGGTCTCCTCTATATAGCGTTTGATGCCATCCACGATGCCCTGGCACAACTGATCCTGATAGGTCGGCGTGGTCAAGCGTTTACACTCTTTCGGGTTGCTGATGAATGCCGTCTCAACGAGGATGGACGGCATCTGGGCGCCAAGCAGTACGTAAAAAGGCGCTTTTTTGATCCCCTTGTTTCGGATGCCTTTATATTTGCGTTTCAATTGTTTGACCGCCGCTTGCTGCACATAGCTTGCCAGGCGGGTGGACTCGCTTACCTTTGCATTTTGCATCAGATCCTGCAAGATGGAATCCAGATCGCTGATGTTCTTGGTGGAAGTGGCGTTCTCCCTGGCTGCCACGCGGATGGCTTCATCATCGGTCGCCAGGTTGAGGATAAAGGTCTCCATGCCGCTGGCCCGCTTGTCCGGCGAGGCGTTGGTGTGAATGGAGATAAATAGATCGGCGTTTTGGGTGTTGGCAATGGCCGTGCGCTCCTCCAGGCTCAAATAGGTATCCTGGCTTCGGGTCAGCACGACATCGCACTTGAGCTGGGAACGGATCTTGTCGGCCAGGCGCTGTCCGATTTGCAGCACCACATGCTTTTCGTGGACATTTTTCAGGTAGCCGGGGGCGCCGAAGTCTTTGCCCCCATGCCCGGGATCGATCACGATGCGCCGCACGCCTAAAGCAAGCTGCCTGACGATCGCGCTTTGAGGTAGTTTGTCGGAAGGCAGATCCCCCCCCCCAGCCGCCGGCGATGCTGGCCCCGACGAAGCCACTGACGCGCTCTCTTCGCCCCAGACATCCAAAACGATGCGAAACGGATTCTTCAGCGAGAAGATTTTAAAGGTTTTGGACGATTTAATGTCGACCACCACCCTTACCGTATCTTTGGAATATTGCCCGGCGCGGGCATCGCTGAGCAGGTCGTCGTTGATAGGCACCACGCGTTGCAGTTGGTTGCTCAGCCGGCTGTTATGCAGATCGATGTAGATACGTTGGGGCTTGCCAATAGTGGGGTCCTCGCGCAGTTCGTGATAAGAGAAAACGGCATCGCTATCAGCATCCACCACCACTCGGGTATAGCGGGGATTGGACCAGTACCGAAGGCCTTCAACCACCGCCGGCTTGGAGATGCCCTTTTCCTGGGAACCGCCGGGTGGTGCGGATACAGCCACATCGGCGCTCCGGATCACATCGGCAACGGTATCCCTATCGCCCCCGGTGGTTGCGCCATGATCAAACAGCTCTTGCCCAGAGGCCGCATAGGTGCTGTCGGGAAATTGACGAACCAGATCCTCCAGGGCTTTCTGGGATTGTTGACGATCCAGTGGATTGCGCGACCATCGGTAGAGTCCGGAATAGCTTTGGCTCAAGCCGTATAGCGCCGCCGGAGCCGTATCACCTTGGGAATCGGCCCGATATGCCTTACGATAGAGCGAAATGGATTTCATCCACTGGTCGCGGCGCTTTTGTAAATCGACACTATGTGCCAAACGCCGACTGTTCGCCTGGGCCGCTTCGAGTAATTGCGCGGCGCTGGGATTTGGTGCGGCGGCGGCCTTGGCTTTGCTGCCGCCGGTGATCTTTCCCTGTGCATCGATGGCCCTGGAACGGTACTTGCTTTTAGGGTAATGCGTTACGACGCGATTTAGAAGTGTCAGGGCCTCCCTGCGATCCTCTCCAAGAAACGAGTGTTTATAAAGTTCGCCATACTTAACCCCGGCCTTATAAAGACCGGCGGCGGCCCACGGTCCGTGAGGATCGTGTCGGTAGACGGCCAGGTATTTTTTGATGCAACGCAACCAGCGGTCACGATACTTTTGAAGCCTTGGATTGTCTTCAAGATACTGGGCGCATTGCTCCGCGGCGTAGTATTTGGATTCAGCCGTGGCGGCCAAGACGCTGTTTGCACTCCATCCAATGACCAGCACGGCGCTCAATAATGAAACGAACAAGGTTGGGCGCATTATCCCAGGCATAAGTCAATACATTCCTTATGAGCCGATCACCCCGCGCGACCGTTCCTGCAGGTGTTGGAGCAGATTCAGGGCCTCGATCGGCGTGATGGCATTCAAATCGAGATGCTGCAGTCGATCGCAGATCTCCTTTTCAACGGGTTGAAACAGCTCAAGTTGAACCGGCGCCGGGGGTGCAGCGCCTGTATCAGGTCCGGCTTCGGCCACGCTGCTTCCTGTTGGCGCATGGTTTTCCACGCGCGTCAAGACGATCTTGGCCTTGCGGATCACCGCATCGGGAATTCCCGCAAGGCGTGCCACCTGGATGCCATAACTTCGGTTGGTGCCTCCCGGTACCAGTTTGCGCAGGAATATGACTTGGTCGTTCCACTCCTTGACGGCAATATTGAAATTGTTCACCCGCGGTTTGATCCGGGCCAGTTCCACCAGTTCATGGTAGTGAGTGGCGAACAGGGTCTTGACGCCAACACCCTTTAAATCGTGAAGATACTCCACCACGGCCCAGGCGATGCTCAATCCATCGTAGGTACTTGTACCCCGGCCGATCTCATCCATGATGATCAGACTCCGCCGGGTGGCATTATTGAGAATGTTGGCGGTCTCCTGCATCTCCACCATGAAGGTGCTCTGACCGGCGGAAAGATTGTCCAATGCCCCCACCCGGGTAAAAATGCGGTCTGTTACTCCGATATCAGCCGAAACGGCGGGAACGAAACCACCCATTTGCGCCATGATCACATGCAGGGCCACTTGACGCAGGATCGTGGACTTTCCCGCCATGTTGGGTCCGGTGATGACCAGAACCTGATCGCTCTCGTCATCCAGGGTCACGCTGTTGGGCACAAAGCGTTCACCGCGAATCATACGTTCCACCACCGGATGACGCCCCTCTTTGATGCGAATCGTCCCATGAGTATTGATGGACGGCCGGCAGTAGTCATTTTGGTCGGCTGTCTGCGCCAGCGCCAGCAGGCAATCTATCCGCGCCACGAAGCGTGCCGCGACCTGCAGGTCGTCGCCAGCAGCGCGCACGCGTTCACGGATTTGCTCAAAAAGAGTCAGCTCCAAGGCGCATTGCCGCTCTTCGGCGCCCAGGACTTTATTTTCGAATTGTTTGAGTTCATCGGTGATATACCGCTCGGCATTGACCAAAGTCTGCTTGCGTACATAGTGGGCCGGCACCAGCTTGGTCTGAGCCTTGGACACTTCGATGTAGTATCCGAACACCTTATTATAGCGCACCTTCAAGGTGGCAATGCCGGTTGCCTCACGCTGGCGCACTTCCAGTTGAGCCAGATAGCCTTTTGCATCGCGGCTGATACGAATCAGTTCGTCCAGTTCCGCGTGATATCCGGGCCGAATCATGCCACCTTCATGAATTGTGGGAGGCGGTTCGTCGCAGATCGCCTTCTGAATAAGGCTGCTCAACGCGCTAAGAGGCGCAAGGGGCAAAGAACTGCGGTACAGGTCGCTGGTAAGGGCTGCCGCCATATCCCAAATCTCCGGCAATTTGCCCAGGGAACGGCCCAGGCCAAGCAAATCGCGAGCATTGGCATGCCCCATAATAATTTTGCTGTTGAGCCGTTCGAGGTCATACACCTGTGATAGGGAGTGGATAAGGCGTCGGCGTTGGTCGGCGTTGGTCACGGCCTCCTCTACCGCATCCAGTCGGCGTCCGATGCGCTCGGGAGAAAGCAAGGGATAGCGCAGCCATTGTTTGAGCATGCGGCCACCCATGGGGGTCGTGGTGTGGTCGATTACGGCAGCCAGGGTACCCTGTCGTGAGCCGTTGCGGATATTGTGCTCCAGTTCGAGATTGAGTCGGCTCGTATGGTCGATTACCAGGTGATCTTCAAGGCTATAGCTTTCAATGCGTCTCAGATGTTCCACTGCCTGTTTTTGGGTCTGCGCGACGTAATGCAACAAAGCGCCGGCCGCACCCAAAGCGACGCTCATCTGCTCGCACCCAAATCCTTCCAATGACTGGGTGTGCATCTGTGCCAAAAGCTGTCTGCGTCCTTTACGCTGATCGAACAAAGCGGCTTCCAACCGGTTGACGGTTCGTCCGTTCATTCGGGAGGCGACTTCGCTCAAGGGGTCGTCAGCGTTAATGGCGTCCGGCATCAACACTTCACGCGGATCGACCCGCTGCAGTTCCTCGAAGATCTTGTCGGACAAACGGGTTTCCACGACACGGAACAAGCCGGTGGAGATATCAAGATATGCAAGGCCGAGCATTTCCCTGTTCTGGTTCAAGGCCAGCAGGTAGTTGTTGGACTTGGCATCCAGCAACTCATCTTCCACGATCATGCCAGGTGTGACCACCCGTACGACTTCTCGCTTGACCAATCCTTTGGCGACCGCAGAATCCTCCACCTGATCGCAGATGGCCACTTTATGCCCCTGCTCGATAAGGCGCGCGATGTAGCCTTTGGCTGCGCGATAGGGCACACCGCACATGGGAACGGGATCGGCTTCGTTTTTATTGCGTGAGGTAAGCGTGATCTCCAGCAACCGCGAGGCCTGGCGGGCATCCTCGAAGAACATCTCGTAAAAATCACCCATGCGGTAGAACAAAATGGCATCCGGGTACTGCGTTTTAATGGAAAGATACTGCTGCAGCATGGGGGTGGGTTTGGACGAACTCATATCTGCTTCAGTGCTTCGACATCGGCTTTGAGCGCATCAATGGCCTGTTGCTGGGTGTTGATGGTCCGTTGGTGTTCCCGCTTCTCGCGAGTAGCCCGGAATCGGTCCGACAGACCGAACAAATAGGCGAGCAACCAG
Organism: Desulfatitalea sp.; assembly: GCA_013041835.1. Lineage (GTDB taxonomy): Bacteria > Desulfobacterota > Desulfobacteria > Desulfobacterales > Desulfosarcinaceae > Desulfatitalea. The sequence goes on from JABDRH010000540.1 coordinate 7,739, forward strand.
CCAAGCAGGAAAAAGGATATAAACCATACCGCCACAGGAAACCGAGGGGATGTGTATGCCGTAAATACCAGGTCGAGTGCCATGGCGTGTCCGGGGAAAAAGAAATCACGGTTTTGAAAGATGATTGCGCCGAGACTTCCGATGACCAAGCCCCAAATGGTGATTTTGACCTTCGGCATGCCTCCTCTCCTTGTGGAAATAATCGATATCGCTCACTAAATTAATAGTATTAGGTATAATTTTCACTATTAAAACTCAACCTATTTTTTCTTTTTCCGCGTTAAGCGGCACCACTTCCAATCGACCCCAGGCCCCCATTCGATCCCCGACAATGATCAGGATGCCCATGACGCCGTCCACGCACCGCCCCCAGGCGATGGCCTCGTGGATATCATCGGGCCGATGCACCCGGTTGCCTATGGCGGTGGCCATGGCATCGGCCAGCGCACCATTCGAACTCGCCACACACACGGCATCAGCGCGACCCAGACTGAGGGAGTGCCCAACGGTCCCCGAGGAAGTGCACACCGCCTGTATATGATCGTCGGGTGACACGGTGAGACCGATTTTAAGGCTTAGGGGCGAGTCGCCGGCATACACGGCAATGGTGATCGGCGTCTTGCATTTAAGGAAGATGTCGCCGCCG
>JABDRH010000549.1 GCA_013041835.1 Desulfatitalea sp.
ATGGTGGACAGTGCAGACAATGGGGTCATACCCGAGGCGCGCAAGGCATCCTGCAGGGCATCGCCGGCATGATCGTCGGTCACCGCATACAACACCCCCAATGTGCTCACCACGATCTCCTTGGCCACAAAGCCGCTAAGCAGTGCGATGCCGCCACGCCAATCAACGCCGATGGGATGAAAGACGGGCGCCAGCAAGCGCCCCAACTGTCCGAGAAACGATTCGGCGGTCTTTTCGGATTTATAGCGTTTGCCAAGATCGGCCAGTGCCGTCCGCCGTTGCGCCAGAATGCGGTTTCGGGCCGCCTCATCGGGGGCCTCGGCAGCCAGCTTGTCATAGCGAGTGTCAACAGCTTGTTTTGAATTGGAATACGCTGTTGCCGTTTGGGAAGCGTGGGGAAAATTGGCCAAGCCCCAAATGATGATGGAGCCGATCAGAATGATCCCGCCCATGCGTTTGATAAAAAGCTTGCTCCGATCCCACATATGGATCATCAAACTCTTCAACATAGGAACCCGGTAGGGCGGCAGTTCCATGACAAACGGGGCATCGGCCCCTTTAAACAGTGTCGAACGGAAAATGCGACCGGTGACGATTGACAGGAGTATGCCGAGAATATAAATGCCGAAGATAACCGATCCGGCCTGGGCGCCGAAAAAGGCGCCGGCTAAAATGATATAGACCGGCAGTTTGGCCGAGCAGGACATGAAAGGGGTAATCATAATCGTGAGCAACCGATCGGTTTTGCTCTCTAGCGTTCGCGAGGCCATGATAGCCGGTACGTTGCAGCCGAAGCCCATCAGCATGGGGATGAACGACTTGCCGTGCAGGCCCACCATGTGCATGATCTTATCCATCAAAAAGGCGACCCTGGCCATATAGCCGGTATCTTCGAAAAGGGCGATACAAAAAAAAAGGATCAGGATGTTGGGCAGAAACACGGCAACCGTGCCCACCCCCTGGATCACGCCGTCCAGCAGCAAGTCCGCCACCCATCCCTGGGGCAACAGGTGGCCCATACCCCGGGCCAAAAGGTTGAATCCGGCTTCAATCCACTCTTGGGGATAGGCCCCTATGGTGAAAGTCAGTTGAAACATGGCCCAGATGAAAAAGAAAAAAATGGGCATTCCCACATATCGATGGGTCAGGATCAGATCGATATTCCGGGAGATGTCGACCCGCTGCATGGTGCTGGTGAAGAGGACCTCTTTGATAATGCCCGAGATGAACCCATAGCGTTCATCGGTGGTAATGATTTCAGGATCATCGCTGAAACGATCCATCAAGATTTGCCGTTGCCGCCGCACCGCTTCAAAGATGACACCCGCCTTATCCTTGAAGATGGCGGTCAGTCGCTCCTTGATGATGGCGTCGTCTTCGATGAGTTTAATCGCCGTCCAGCGGGCGGGATAAGGTAAATCGGCGCCCGGAAGCGTTTCAAGATGCTGCCGGATGACTGCCACGGCTTTTTCAATCTCGTGGTTGTAACGGACCTTGCGTTTCTGGGGAACGCTTTCGGTCCGGGACAACGCGATGGCGGCATTCAACAGCGCATCGATTCCCTTCTTGCGATTGCCGATGGTCTCCACCACAGGCACATCGAGCAACTCGGAGAGCTTTTGCGTGTCGATTTTTATGCCCCGGGACTCCGCCTGATCCATCATATTGAGGGCAAAGACCACATTGCAATCCAGCTCGCGAAGCTGGGTGGCCAAATAGAGGCTGCGCTCCAGGTTGGAAGCGTCTATGATATCGATCACGACGTCCGGCGCATCGTCCAGCACAAAATCGCGGGCCACAATTTCTTCGATAGAAAACGGGGTTAGGCTGTAAGTACCTGGAAGGTCGACGATTTTCAGATCAATTCCGTTTTTCCAAATCCGCCCCTCTTTTTTCTCGACGGTGACTCCCGGCCAATTGCCTACTTTCTGCCGCACGCCGGTAATGGCATTGAAAATCGTGGTTTTTCCGGAGTTGGGATTTCCGGCCAGGGCAATGGTCACTGTACGAGCGTCACCGGTCATGGGCAAGTGCCTCTAAAGCGGGGGAACTAACGGTGATATGCGCCGCTTCCGCCACGCGCAGTGAAACATGAGCGCCTTTGACGATCAGCTCCAGGGGGTCTTTCAAAGGGGCGTATTTTTCCACGAAAATGCGGGTCCCTTTCACGATTCCCATCTCTAGGATGCGGCGCCGCAAAGCACCACTGCCGCCCACACGTTCGACCACCGCCCAGTTGCCCGCCTTGATTTCGCTCAGTTGCATTTCCACCGCTCATTCCCATTCGATAGTGAAGCTTAACCAAACCCAATCTCCTTAAAGCCGTAGTAAATTAGATCGTACCGGGGATAATGTCAAATGGTTGGGAGCTATGCACTGTCGGGCGGGTCGCCTTCGGGGGGGATCGAGGGAGGACAAGCGCCGGATACCGCCTCATCCTTGAGAAAATCGTAGAGCCGTCCGCTGTAACGGCACTGGATCATGTCCCTGATCTTACGCATGAGATATTCCCGGGTGCTTCCTTCGCCGTCGATGCGCAACCGGAACGCCAGCAGACGCTGCAAAGCCAGATCATCCTTGTCCCTGTCGGGCACCATGCGCATGACATTGCGCAACATGGCGAGCATCGGCCCGTCCAACGACTCGATCGAAATCACCTTATCCTTGTCCATGACCGCACCTTCCTAAAGCGTGGGCATCACAGGCCATCCCACCACCGACCAACAGTTCCATATCATTGGCAACGCCCATGGTGTCCATCATAATAGATTGAGATTAATTTGCAACATCGGGATACATGCCAACCTTTCCAGCGCGTTGCAGCACATGGACACCGCAGAAGGCGTGGCGCGATTTGAACCGATGTGGGAAAAAGCAGTGGCGGTCCCTGGGGCGCAATCTGCTGTGAGCTGTTGGCTTGACAGCTAATCAGCCAAAACAAATCAATTTCGTCCACGGACCGGAACGAAGAGCAAGGTTTACCCAAAGCTTTTCACCCGCTCCTTGCGACTGACCACCTCGATGATGCGGATGCCGTATTTTTCGTTCTCCACGACCACTTCGCCCTTGGCGATCAAAGTGTCGTTGACCAGCAGGTCCACCGGCTCGTTGTCGAGCTGGTCCAATTCCACCACGGCCCCCTGACTCATCTTTAACAACTCTTGAATTCGCCGCTGGGTGCGGCCCAACTCCACCGTCAACTCGAGGGGAATTCCGAGTATCAGGTTCAGATTGCGAAGTTCGTCATCGCTCTCTTTTTGGTCGGCTTTCTTGCCGCCCGCATCCTGAACTTGACCATCAGCGCCTTGCTCGGCTTTCGGGTCGCCTATTTCATCGCGCTTGATGCCGGCATCGACGATGATGGTATAGCCGCCGCACGAGAACAAGAACCGTTGCGTCTTGATGACGTTGAGTGATTCTACCCGGAAGTCGCGGCCGTTGGTGATCGCCGGTGTGGATAAGACACACGACAACCCCACATCGACAAAGGCCGATTTAAGATTGCCGCCGATGATGTTGCTTAGCTCCCTGAGCACATCGAAGACATCTTCGTCACTTTCGATCTCGTCTTCTTCAATGCCCAGCATGGAAGCGGTCATGGTGCGGGCGAAGTCATCGTTGACCTGTATATTGAACAAGCCCTGTACATCCCCGGCGAAACTGACCGTTCCCACGGTGCGCTTGTCTTCGATGAATCCCTCGGGCACTTTGGGAATGTTTTCGGTCTCCATGGACAGCATGGTGTAAAAAACATCGATCACGGCGTTGATCACGGTGGTGGGGATGTCCACCGAATTGATCTTGGCTCGAACTTCAACGCTGTCCAGTTGATTGATGCCGGCGATTTCCGCTTTCGCGCCAAGATCCTCTTTGAGCGTGATATCAACGATCAGCTCGTGCTTTTTATGTCGGAAGATCATTTGGTGCAGTTCACCCATTTTGCTGGGTTCGATCTTAAAATCAGAACCACGGGTGATGGAGGGCGTGGAAATAACACAGGCCAGGTCCAGATCCTGAAAATCGCTCTTCAGATTCCCGCTGATGATATTGCCCAGTTCGCCGAGAACGTCCTTGATCACTTCCTCGCTGTCGATCTCTTGCGCTTCTATGCCCAACATGTCGGTGGTGATGAGGGTGGCGAATGCCTGGCTGACATGCAGGCTCATGGTGCCCACCACTTCGCCTGCAAAGTGGACCGAGCCCACCAGCCGCTGTTCATCGAGCCCCTCATCGGTGGATTTGCCGACCTTGACCATATCCATGGAGAGCATGGTCTCGAAGGTCTCGATCACACAATTGGAAAGGGTCTTTTCAACCGCCGTGATGCGTATTTTTTCCATTACAGCCTATCCATCGGTATGTTTGCATCTTCTTCATCCCTTGGTGGGGATTGTTTCCCGTAACGCTCGTCACTAATTTGACGGAGCATTCCATCGGCCGGCTGCAAAAGCCCGGATGCGTTGGCCGGCGGCGTATCCCGGCGGTTTCATGGGGCATCGTTGTTGCCTTTCGAGCATCGCCGATGTCTGCCGGAACAGTAGGCTAAAATAATAACGCAACCCAATGATATTATTATCTCCTTCTCACTTTTTCGGACAGACCTGCAAATGCGCCGTACCGGTTTCGGGAATACGGAGCCGGTGGTGGTGTCGCCTATCCGTTTCGGTCGGTGCACCACCCGCTGACGGACTGTTGCAAAATACCGGCCAAATCAATCCGCGGCAGCGCCCACAACCGGATCGTGAGGTTTCAGACATTGGCGACCACCACACGAATAAGCGCTGTAATATCAATTCAATATGTTGTTTTGACACAGAAAGGCGGAAATACTCGAATTCTTATATAAAGTTCGGACGTTAGGTGCCGATAACCCTCTTGACGTTGCGTATCGGGCACGCGCGACATACGGTACTTTGTTCAGGTGGTGGAGGAACCGTCAGAACGCGTGCAGCACCGGCAATCAGACCGTTTCAACGGTCGACCGGTCACACGGCAAATCAACCAGGGGTAGAAAACAAATGGATCCAAATTATATCAAACCGTTTGTCATTGCCGCGAAACGGATTTTCGAAACCATGATTACGGTTCCCTTCTCACTGGGAAAACCGGTATTGAAGACCAGCAATGAAGTGCCCCATGAAATCAGCAGCATTATCGGTATCTCGGGCAATGTCAGCGGCTGCGTGGTGCTCAGCCTGTCGGAAGAGGTAGCCTTTCAGCTCGCCTCGGCGCTAATCGGCGAGGAAGTGAACGCCCTGGATGAGGATTGCACCGATGCGATCGGAGAGATCGCCAACATGATTGCCGGCAACGCCAAAACCGACTTTCCCAGCAAAGACAACAGCATCTCCGTACCCAGCGTCGTTGTGGGCAAGCACAAGGTCACCTACCCTTCGGGTATCCCCATTATCACGATCCCCTGCAAAACGGACAAGGGGGAAATCATCATCGAAGTCGCCTTGAAAGAAAAAGAGGCTTAGGGCAATTCGCCCATCCCCTCGACAATCTCATAGGCTTTTGTCAAAGCATCTCCCAACAACTCGGGTTTTGATCCGCCGGCCTGGGCCATGTCCGGTCGGCCGCCGCCGCCGCCGCCCACCATTTGGGCCAGGGCTTTGACAATCTGCCCGGCGTGATACTGCTTGACCAGGTCCTTGGTCACGATCACGATTAGCAGCGCCTTGCCGTCGGCCGCACTGCCCAGGACCACGATGCCCGAGCGGATGCGGTCTTTAAAACGATCCGCCAAATCACGCATGGCCGCAGGGGTGTCCACGGTCACCTGTTTGACCAGCACGGCCACACCATTGACCATCCGGGGTTCGTCGTCGCCGGATTGGGCTTTGGCGTCGGCCAGGGAGGCCTTGAGCCGCTCGATCTCCTTTTCCAATGTCTTGTGACCACCGAGCAATTGCTGAACCCGCGGCACCATCTCTTCGGCCTTCACGCGCAACAATTGCCCCACCTGGACGGCGATATGCGCGGTTTGCTGCACATGGGCCAACGCGGCTTCACCGGTCATCGCTTCGATGCGCCTCACGCCGGCGGCCACGCTGGTTTCGGCAACGATCTTGAATAAGCCGATGTCGCCGGTTCGGGCCGCATGGGTACCGCCGCATAACTCTTTGCTGAAATCAGACAGCGAGACGACGCGCACGCGGTCGCCGTACTTCTCTTCAAACAGGGCCATGGCGCCGGCCTGCAATGCCTCGTCGGCCGCCATCTCCTGGGTCTGCAC
>JABDRH010000551.1 GCA_013041835.1 Desulfatitalea sp.
GCCACCCTGCTGCCCCGGCAGCGTGTCGACCCGCCGATTATCGGTACCTTCCATTCCGTTTGCCGGATGTGGCTCGGCGAGCGACAGGGTGCACCGGTGGCCATTGCCGACGACGAATGCCGTGCGGACATCATGGCCGACGCCCTGGCGCTGACCACGGTTTCGGCGGGAAAAAAACCCAGTGTGCAAACGGCGGTAGACGTTGTGGTGCAAGCCAAACAAATGCTCCTTGGGCCCGACGACGATATTGGCCCGGCAGCCGAAGGGCAGGATCCAACCCTGTTGGCCTGTATATACGAAAGCTACCAGCATCTTCTGGCTTGCCAGCAACTGATGGATTTCGAAGATCTAATTCTCAACACCGTACGTACTCTGAAAGGGGACCGTGAGTGGCGCAAAGCGCTTGCTGAGCGTTTCAGCCATCTTTTTGTGGACGAATTTCAGGATATCAATATAGGCCAGTATCGTCTGCTGCGCCTGCTGGCACCGGGACCGGCCGCCGAACTGTGCGTGATCGGTGATCCGGATCAAGCCATCTATGGCTTCCGCGGGTCGGATGTGCGTTTTTTCAGCCGCTTCAGCAAAGATTATCCCGGTGCACGCACAGTCCAATTGAGACAAAACTACCGCTCCACCGAAACCATTCTCACCGCCGCCCAGCAGGTCATGCAGCACCATCGCATCGTGTTGGACGACGCGCCGCCACTGCTTGTTTATACCTCGACCCAGGGGCCGGCTACCGTGGATATCCTATCATCGCCATCGGAACGGGCCGAAGCCGTAGCCATCGGCCGCACCATCGAACAGATGGTGGGCGGTACCGGATTTCACGCCCTGGATTTTGACAAAGTGGACGGTAGCGACGCGTCCCATGCCCATGGTTTCAGGGACTTTGCCGTGCTCTTTCGCACCGCCGAACAAGGACGTTTGCTGTCTGAAACCCTGCGCGCCGCCGGTATTCCATGCCAGTGGGCCGACCGGCAAACCTTCCGGTCCGCCGAGGGCGTGCGTCCGCTGCTGGCCCTGCTTCGGCTGTTGGCCGATCAGGGCGGCTATGCCGATCTGAATCAGGTGAGCCACCTGAAAGCCCCGGGCATCAGCCGAGAGACCCTTGCCCGCTTCAAACAGTGGGCCTATCAGAAACAGCTTCCGCTTGTTCAAGCCATGAACATGGCTATGCGGCTGCCCATCACCGATCTTGGCACGAGACGCCAAAAGCGCCTGGCGGATCTGGTGCGCTTTATCGAATCACTGAAAACGGCCTGCGCCGGCCTGACGTTGGCCGAAACCATTGATCGCTGCATCGCCCACACCACCCTGATCAACCGCATCGGAGAGGAGCAGGCCGCGTGGTTTAAGGCCCAGGCCGACGGCCGGCCCAATGATATAGGGGCTTTTGTGGCCGCTCAGGTCATGCAAAGCGACACTGACGTTTACCGGGCTCAAGTGGAGCAAGTGGCCCTGATGACCCTGCACGCCGCCAAGGGGTTGGAATTCGAAGTGGTTTTTGTGGCCGGTTGCGAAGAAGGATTGATCCCCCATGCAACATATGGTTCGCGCCCATCGGACCCGGACGAGGAGCGCCGCCTCTTTTACGTGGCCATGACACGCGCCCGGCAGCATCTGTTTCTGTGTTGGGCCGGTCGGCGGCGCATGCACGGCAAGACCCAAGCGCGTCGACACAGTCGCTATATCCAGTCCATCGACGATGGGTTGGTTCGCAAGGTGGCCCTATCCGGTAAACCAGTCCACCGGCAATTGCCCCTCTTTTAGCTGGACAAGCCTTCCCATATCGTGGCACTATCCCGCGGCAAAACCAACGGCCCACTGTGACTGCGTGAAATCATTATGAGCAACAACGTTATTCCATTCAATGCCAACGAACGCCTGCTAATAAGGGCACGCGCATACCTGACCGCCCTGGACCGCCTCTTGGCGGATGGCGAGGAGGCCGTGGATGTGCTGATCAATGCTCTGCCGTATGCCGAAGACGACCTTAAACTCAAGATCGTTCTCATGTTGGGCACCCTGCCGTTTCGCCAGGTGGTCTGGGCTCTTTACCAGACCATGGTTGACGCCGACCAGCACGACACCATTCGCCACGCCGCGGCAATTCAACTCAGCCAGGTGGCCGGCCAGACCTGGGTAAACGATACTTTGGTGGAGAGCCTGGTGGCCGATCTGGGTCATCCCGACCCGGTGCTGCGTGCCAACGCGGCCTTTGCCCTGGGGTGGGAAGGCAATCAGCGCGCCGTATTGCCCCTTGTGGATGCGCTGCGCGACAATGATCCGGAAGTGCAACAGGCAGCCGTCAGCGCCCTAACCAATATTCGCGATGACCGCCTCTTCGATGATTTGGCCGACCGGCTGCTGCGCGGCGCCAAAGAGCAGCAGCGTAGCATTATATACCACATGGGTGTCTTTACCACCCGCCGCGAGGATGCGGTTCGGATCTGCAAACGCTTTCTGAGTCACAAGGACCCTGATTTAAGATACGATGCCCTGGTGGTGCTGGATGCCGTCAGCGATGGCGAGCATCCCTTGCATCTTTACATGGCCTGCCTGCGCGATGAGGATCAACGCGTGCGCGAGCAAGCCCTGCAGTTTATTTCCAATGCCGACGAGATTCGCCTGGAAAAAATGGTTCCCCACCTGCATCCGCTGCTTACCGACCACTCCGCCAAAATCCGCCAGGCTGCGACGCGTCTACTCAACACGATCCGCAACGGCCCGGTGGCTGTTTGAAAAAATGCACCTAAGGGCTCGCGGAAAAATAACTTCAGCATTTTGATATTCTATTAAGACGTTCAATTCATTGTCCTTTCGCGGGATCGGCTGCCGAAAGGCGCTCAAACTCTTCCGGTGTATTGGCATTGAGGAATGAGTACAGGCCGGGGTCGGCTTGGCGAATCTGCTGTTCGGATAAGGTTTTCACGCTCACTTGGGAAAAGAAGCCGGTGATTTTGTAAGCGCCGCGGGTGAGGTTGGCCGTGATGGCGGGCAGGCAGGTTTTGGCATAAACCGCACAAAGGGGTTCATAATAGCCGCCGATAACCGGGATGACCACATCGCTGTGGGGCGTGACGCTGTCCAGCAACAGTTGAACCAGGGCCGGCTGCAGGAAAGGGGCGTCGCACGGCACCACCAGCGCATGCTGCGCTTCGGCCTGGGCCAGGCCGGCGTGGATGCCGGTCAGGGATGTACGTTCCTGAAAAATGTCGGCCACCACTCGAAACGGTCGCCCGGTGAACAGTTCGGGCCGGCGCGTGACCAGTAAAATCTCCGAAAAATACGGGTTCAGAACTTGGGCGAGCCGGTCGAGCACGGCACGGCCGGCCACTTCGATGAAAGCCTTGTGACGGCCGGCCATGCGTTGGTTGCGGCCGCCGGCCAGGATGACGGCACAACAAGAACGGGCGTTTGAGGATACCCTCATCCGCCGATACCGGCCATTTTGCTCCGCAGACGGCGGTTTTCATTGAACCGCAGCCGATGGCCCCCTTGTTTGCGGGCAGTCGTTTCGGCAAAGAGCGCCGCGATGTCGTCATCTGTGGCGCCTCGGCGCAGGGGCGTGATCAGGTCCACCTGGTCATCGGAGAGCAGGCAGGGGCGCAGGTGGCCGTCGGCGGTGAGGCGTATCCGGTTACAGCGGCTGCAGAAATGCGCACTCATGGAGCCGATCAGACCGATCTCACCGGCCGCGCCAGCCAGGCGAAAGCGCTGGGCCGGTCCGTCGGACGGCTGGTGATCGATGGGCAGCAGTTCTCCCAATTCGGCCACCCGCATTTGAATCTCGTCGACGGCCATGAAATTCGGCTGTCCTTGCCGCGGATCGATGCCGATGGGCATGTATTCGATGAAACGCACGTGAAAAGGATATTGCCGCGTCAATAACGCCAGGGGTTTGATCTGGTCGTCATTGACGCCTCGCATCACCACCGTGTTGATCTTTACCGGGGCCATGCCGGCGGCCTGTGCCGATGTGATGCCTTGCCAGGCGTCCTCCCAGAGATCTCTTCCGGTGATGCGGCCGAAGGCGTGGGTGTCCAGGGTATCAAGGCTGATATTGATGCGGCCCAACCCGGCCCGGGCCAAGGGCTGGGCCATGCCGGCCAGCAGGGTGCCGTTGGTCGTCAGGGCAATGTCGTCGAGCCCGGGGATGCGGCAGATGTTCGCCACCAAATCCACGATTCCCCGGCGGCAAAGGGGTTCGCCACCGGTCAAGCGCACCTTGTCGATGCCCAAGCCGGCGCCGATGCTGACCACGCGGTGAAGCTCCTCCAGGGTCAAAATGGCATGCTTGGGCAGCCAACGGGTTTCACCGGTCATGCAGTAGCGGCATCGCAGGTTGCACCGGTCGGTGACGGAGACACGCAGATAGCTGACGGTGCGATGGAACTGGTCCGTCAGGTGAGGGGGTGCATGAAACGGTTGTGCGGGCGTGAAAGTCATTTCAGGCTCTTGGCGCAAGCCGTGTTAGCGCTCATTTCGGCATCGTGGTCAGTATTGGTTAATATAAACCACTTTTTATGCCACGCAATGGTGCCGCGATCAATCGAATCTTTCTGTTTACCGCGATTCTCGATGAAGCGAGCCGGTTGCGGTGGGTCGGAAAGGCGGACGGATCCCCCCATGTTCCCGGTCAATTCAACAGCGTGATAAAACACCCGCCCCCCCCGCCCGAATCCGGAGGTGACGGCAAGGGGGACGGCAAGACGGTATCCACGTTGCGCACGGTAATGGTGCATTCATCATAGCCCACGCTGTCGTTGGCATCCACCGCTCTAAGGCGAAAGACCAAGCTGGTATCGGCCGACACGCTGGGAGCGGTAAAACCGGTTGTAGCCGAGGTTTCGTTGCCGATCGTCACCATGGGGCCACTGACCTGTTGCCACTGATAGGTGGTAACCACAGAAGTTGCAGACGTTGCCTGGCCTGACAGCACGGCGGAAGTTCGTTCATAGATGCTCTGAGGGTCACCGGCTTCCACGACGGGCGGCAAGCCCGTATCGGGTTCAATGCCCGTGACCATGTACTGCTGTGCCGAACTCCAGGTATAGCCGACGATGGAAAAGTCGTCGCTGATGTCATAGTAGCCGTCGTAATTGGCCGACCAACCGAAGTTGATATGCACCATGCGCGTGATGTCGTCCTGGTATCCGTCCACCACCACCTCGTGTCCCGAGTCTTGCGTGGTGAAGATGGAAAAGATCACCGGTCGTGGTTGGCTGACATTCAGCTCGTTTCGAATCAGGTCGAACCATTGTTCCGGCGTGTAGTTGGCGCGGTCGTGAAAATCCATGCGCTTGTAACGGAAAAAAATATCCAGCACCTGGTCGGCCCAGGCGGTGCTGGCGGTATCTTGACAACCGAAATCTGAATCGGAAGCCACGGCCAGATGATACATCAACAGAGCCACCGCTTGCTTTTCAGCCGCATTGGACGCGGCTGTGAGCTGATCGGGCATATCATCCCACGCATAGGTCGTCTCAAAATCAGCGGATAGGGTCTGGCCGTTCCATACGTAAGCATGGCTGCCCACGCCTGTGGGGGGCCATTGCCAGTAGTTCAGCACCTGGGCCCAGGCCGTGGCCACACAACCGGTAAGGGTGTGGCCGGCGACGCAGTTGTCGTCGGGCGTCATCAAGTTGTAGGGCGTGTCCTGGTCCCAAGCGGTGGTAAGCAGTGGACCGACGACAGCGGCGCGCTGCATCGATGGCCGCGCGGCAGCGGCTGATTTCAATGCACCGTCCGATGGGTCGGTCAAAACGGCCCAGGCCCGGGCGATGCGACCTTCGGCAGCCACCGGCTGAACTGTCCGGGCGGAGAGCCGGACGCGTGTCAGGGCATGAATCTTGCCGCTCAATTCGGGCACGATCCAGGAGGCAATGGACCTAGTATCATCGGAAAACGCCGATTCTAGAGCGGCCCGTGTGGAATAAAGCTGTACCGGGCTGAGTTGATCGTCCAGGGCAACCGTGACATGGCCGCTGGGGTCGATTTCAAAATTGTAGCCCACATTAACGCCGTCAAACCGGATCACTCGGCCGTTTTTCACCACCGGTGTGGTGCATTGATTCCAATGGCCGAAAAGCGCCAGGTGGCGGCGCAGGGTATTTGTCGCCACCGTCCGGGCAGTGGCCTGATCCACCGGCGCACTCCATCCGAGCATGACCGTGCCGCAGAGCAACCCCACCGCCAGCACGACGGCCTTCCAGGGATTTCTAGCGTGAAGGGAATTGAATCTGGTCCGCATGAAGGATCATCACCTTGACACCCATCCGGCAATCGCCGGACACGGGCATGGAAAAGGCCGCCAACTGACCGCGGACGATCACCCGGTCCGTGGTGCGATGCGCCAGTTTGTCGAAAATTGGGTCATTGTCCGGGCCGGTAGGCCACACCTCCAGCAACGCGCCCTGCTCACCCACCAGCAAGAACTTTTCGTACGGCAGGCGCGGGTGCCGTTTCCGGTCATAGCGGTTGTCGGGATCAAGCCGCCCCTGCACGGTGACGGTTTCACCTTGCCAGGCGGCCGGTGCGCCACACTTCAGGGGCAGACCGCAGTGCGCGTGCAGTGCGTTTATGCTAAGCGGTTTGTCCAGGCCGGCCGGCCGGGTGCCCATTCCCAGCGTGGACAGTGTCAGCACCATCACGATGATCAGGGCCGATGTCCGAAATAAAGGATTCAGGTATGCTTCAGGGCGTGACACCGGGAGCCTCCGTAACAGATGGATCGCTTGGCCCCGGTAAGCGCCCGATCGGGGATGCCGGGCGGCGGCTCGGGACCGATCGCCGCGTATTGGGGGAACGGGGCGGCTGCCGCAGCCGCCCCGCCGGCTAAAGGAAGATATATTGGAACTATATCTCAAAGGCTCCCCCGCGAAGCCTCTAAATCTGAATATCGGATGAAGGCGGAAAAACTTTAGCAGGGTTCACCTTTTTCGACACATGGCCAAAGCCTGTCCCCCCGGAATACTGTTCCGAAGAAAGAAGTCTTGGATAATATTCGGAAATAGTATATCATCGGGACCGATTTGACGCCAATGTATGTTGGCGCCTTTGACATCACGTTTTCCTTGTGTTTTGGAGTTTACTCAATGTGTACTTGCTTGAACTGTATTTTGAAAATGCCGCGCTGAACGGACGCGGAAAATTCGTAATCCAACACCGGGACACAATCCGAAAATGGACGTTGCTGGGTGCTAAAAAATCTGGTCTCGAAATCCTGCGCCTGATTGCCTTGGCCACCGCCAAACCGGATTGTATCCCCCACCTGAATTCCCCAATAACACCATTATTCAAGATAGTTCAGAGGCCGCTTCAACTTGAATATCAGATTTTTCGACATAAGCAGACAGAAGGCCTTGGCCGGTATCCCGATGCTTCAGCGGCCGGCGGTCTTTCCATTGCACACGATAAAATCCCGACCATACTCTCCCGACGGGAATGCCGATATGTAAAGGGCTCGCCTCGCTATTACCGCCCGAGAAATTCAAAGAACCTGGGCATACATTTCCTGCTGGCATATGGTCCCGGCTTTCAGGGGCTCGTATCTTCGGACGATTTTGAATTCAATGATCCCTTTCATCGTCTTAGAAGGATTCAAAGTTTATTCATCGAAAATTATTGCCTGACCAACCCGGTCGATTTTCTCGAGTTGATACAATACCGCGGGCTAAAGTATAAGCGGTTGAGTGCATTACGGGTCATGACGGAAGTCAATCAGTTCTTTAACACTTGCCTTGGGATTGATCCGATGTTTCTTCATTCTCCTGACCTCGAACTTCATCCCATTTGGCGCAAGCTATCGCCCTGGCGACAACGGATGGCCATACCTGTCATCGATATCTGCCGACACCTGTATGAAACGTTTCCAAAAACCGCCAATCCATTCCCAATGCCGGGTGTTATGCTTTTCCACCGGCCGGATCTCTTTTGCACGGATAAGCGTTTTGTCTCCTGGATTCATTTCCTGGATTCACTTCTTCCCAATTTTCAATTCATCATCACTCTTGCTGACCGAAATGCGGAGAAAATCCCACCTGCAATAACTAAAAAGCGGCTGCCAATCGGCAAGACGGAAGGTGATTCCAAACGGATAAGAAGAAAACCTGCGCGTCTCCCGACCAAGCCGGTTCTCCTTGTTCAAGTGGACGGAAAACTCCCCAATCTCGCATTGATGAAATTGAGCCGGTATCACAAAGAGCAGGGAAAAGAAGTGATATTGAAACGCCGCGGCGCATTTTACCGGAATGCCGAGAGGGTTTACGCCAGCACTATCTTCAATTTCGGAAGCTCCGTGCAATACTTGCAGCAACTGAGAAAATACTATGGAGACGCCTTGCAGGTTGGCGGTTCCGGCGTGGATTTAAGCCTTCGTCTACCGAAAAAAATCGAGCGTATGCCGGCCGATTACACCCTTTACCCTGAATTGGAGGATCGCGCCATTGGTTTTGTAACGCGGGGATGCCCGCATCGCTGCCCG
Source organism: Desulfatitalea sp. (assembly GCA_013041835.1). Classification (GTDB taxonomy): domain Bacteria; phylum Desulfobacterota; class Desulfobacteria; order Desulfobacterales; family Desulfosarcinaceae; genus Desulfatitalea. The sequence continues at coordinate 8,489 of JABDRH010000551.1, forward strand.
TTTTGTATTGTGCCGGAGAAAGAGGGGCATCCGCGCAAAGTGAACAGCATCCGCTCCCTTGTAGACAAAAACAGGAAAAAAGTGATCCTGCTGGATGACAACCTGTTGTCTCATCCAGAAGCAACCGATATCTTAAAAGAAATTGCATCTTTGAATCTGAAGGTCAATTTTACCCAAAGCCTTGATATGCGGTATCTTAACCAGGCAAAAGCGGAACTGCTGAAAAAAATCGACTGCATGAACACCAAATTCACACGTCCCAACCATTATTTCAGTTTGAACGACAACAAGCGGTTCAAAACCATCCGGCAAAAATATCAAATGCTTGGCTTTACCTATCGGGATAACGTCGAATTTATCTGCATGTACGGATTCAACACCACACTGGCGCAGGACCTTGAGCGGATTCGCTTCCTTCGCTCTCTCCCGGGCGCCTATGTCTTTATGCAAGAATACAAGCCGGTGAATAACATCGTATCCTCTCATGATGGTCAATTCTTCGAAGGTGATGTTGATCGGATGCTCGACGAACTTGTTCGTATCGTTTTCACTCAGAATATGAAAAGCATGGAAAAATATTACAAGTGGATCAGCCGAAAATATGCGCAACGGTATAATCGATTGCATCACGGATTGGTGGATACCATTTTCAAATACAACAACAGAAGCCAGAAAGGACTTTACATTGCTACGTTGGCTGGAACACGAAACGGACCCGCAGGATCAAAGGCTGGGTAATCGGGAAAAGGTGCGGAAGAAAATACAACAAATTGTAAAATCTTCCAAAGATCGCATCCGCCTGGAAGCTATCGCCCGCAGCCGAAACCTGGGCATCTGGCGCATCAAACGCGCAAAAATTATTTTGAACACGATAGATGGTGAAAACGTAAGGCGGATCGTACTTAATGTACGGGTGCCACCTGAATCGATCATAAAATGCCAAGATCGATTTGCGCAAATCGGATTCGCATATTTTAATAAACCTGAACGGAAACCAACGGCACGGGAAGTCCGTGTAGAAAAAATGCTGGCGTTTCTTGAAAACCCCCCGTCAAAACGTTCAAGCAAATGGCAATCCACCGTTGTGCGCTATATCGGTAATGATTATGTGGCAAAGGATATTCAACAAATCCGGGATCTTATTTCCGATCCTGATTCATCAACAACTGAAATAGCCCGCCAGGTGTGCAGGCGGTTTAATCTTCAACAGGCCAACGGCAAACCGCAACTGACGCAAACACAACACGCCCTCAGGCGAATGGATATGGATAACATAATTGAACTCCCGCCCCGAAAAAATGTAAGACAAAACAGTCGAAAGCGTTTAGTCACCGCTAAGCTTTGGGAAACAAATTTCAAACCGGTTCGGCTGAAGACGGCTGAAATCAAAAACCTGCAATTGATTCCGGTCCAATCAAAAGCGGATAGACAACGCTGGAGTACGTTAATTAGCCAATTTCACTATATTAAAACCACGCGGCTTTTTGGCGCCCAAATGCGTTATCTGGTTTATGGGGATTCGCATCTATCAGGTACGCTCAACATAGCAAAGCGATCACCTTTCGAATCTGAAAGGTATTGGGCGAGTCGATACATGCAAATAAAGCGCGGCAATATTTTGTTGGGGGCTTTGGGCTTTGCGTCTTCCGCATGGCGCTTGACCAGTCGCGACCGACACATTAATTGGACGGACGAGGTGCGGACAGCCAATCTAAAATATGTCGTCAATAACGTTCGCTTTTTAATTTTGCCCTGGATCCATTCAAAATATCTGGCATCGAGAATACTCGGACAAATCGCCAGGCAACTCCCCTTTGATTGGGAGGCCCGGTATGGTTACCGACCTGTCCTGCTAGAAACATTTGTCCAAACCGATCGGTTTAAGGGAACATGCTACAAAGCCGCCAACTGGATCAAAATCGGAACGACCGGGGGCTATAGCCTATCTTCTGTGTATAAGAAAGATGTCCCAACAAAGGATATATATATTTATCCTTTGCGAAAAAATTACCGTGAAATCCTATCAAGCCGTTGCTCCGAGCCAAGCAATCGCATTCGCACGCAGGGATGAGAAAGAAACGAATAAGCTTAACCCCCCCCGTTTATACTCGATGGCATGCAATATGTGG
>JABDRH010000557.1 GCA_013041835.1 Desulfatitalea sp.
CGGCCGACATGGCGGCCACGTCGAGGGGGGCGCGGATCCACCACTCGAATTGCCGACCGATGGCGGCAGGCAAATGGCTGTTGCGGATGGTGTAGCGGTAGGTTTTGCTGACCACATCGTATCGCGCGTGAAAACCGAGCGACACCTCGCTGCATTTCCGGATAACGATGTCCGCCGGCAACAGGCTGTTAAGGCCCTTTGCAAAGGCCTCTGCCGTGATGCGCGTATCGCATTTGAAATTGGCCGACTGACCGCGGGCATGCACGCCGGCATCCGTACGCCCCGAACCGATCAGCGTCACGGGCTGGCAGGTCATGATGGCGATGGCGGCTTCAATTTCCTGCTGAATCGTGGGCCCGTTGGGTTGGCGCTGCCAGCCGTGGTAGTTGGTGCCGTCGTATTCAATCAACAGTTTGAAATTTCTCTGCATTGATGGCAAATCAGAACCGGTCACAAAACATGCCGCCTAAAGCGGCTTCGGCTTGTTCATCCAGTTGATCCAGCAGGTCGATGAGGTCAAAATTGCGGCTGCACGCCGTGCAGCACCATTTCACCTGCCGTCAGCGGCGTTGCATGAGCATTGCGGTGCCGCAAACCGGGCACTTGAATCCTTGGGGCGTTGGCGTCATCCGTCTATTCCTTTTCATTTGAGTCAATATTTAGTGAAAATACCGTTACTTGACAATAAGAAAAACAGAAATTGACTTTTTGTCCGATTTGGACCATGAGAAACGTTCTTGCTGTCCACCGACCGCAATTTGACGGAGGGGTGGCGGCCACCGATAACCAAGTTTTTCAGGTGGATTGGAGGTAGTTGTGGATCAGCCTTTACAGTGCCCGGGATTTCAAGCCGCCGGCCTGGCCGCGGGAATCAAAAAGAACGGTAATCCTGATCTGGGTCTAATCTATTCGCCTGCACCGGCCGCCTTGGCCGGGATGTTCACACGCAACCGTGTTGCGGCGGCGCCAGTTCAGCTTTGCCGGTCCCGCCTGGCCCAGGGTGTGGCCCGGGCGATCATCGTCAATGCCGGCAATGCCAACTGCTGCACCGGGGAAAAAGGATTGTCGGACGCTACGACCATCTGCGCCGATGTATCAACGCATCTGGGCCTGGCGGAGAACGAAGTGCTGCCGGCGTCTACCGGTGTGATCGGCGAGCCCCTGCCGCTGGACCGCATCCGCGCCGCCATTCCCGGGTTGGTAGCGGCCCTGAGCGACGAAGGGTTCGAGAATGCGGCGCGGGCCATGATGACCACCGACACCGTCCCCAAGCAGGTGCTGCGGCAGTTTGAAATCGATGGACGGATTGTCACCATTCTCGCCGTGGCCAAAGGGGCGGGCATGATCAGACCCGACATGGCCACCATGCTCTGTTTTATCTGTACGGATGCGGCCCTGGCCGCCGATACCCTGCAGGGCGTATTGGCACGGACCGTGGACCGTACGCTCAACCGCATCACTATTGATGGCGACACCAGCACCAACGATACGGTGTTGGCTTTGGCCAATGGCGTATCGGGCGTCAAGGTGCAGTCCGCGGCGCAGGTGCAAGCCTTTGCGCAGGCCATGAACGACATCCTGCTGGAAGTGGCCCGCCGATTGGTGGCCGATGGCGAGGGCGTGACCAGGGTGGTGGATATTATCGTAAAAGGCGCGCCGTCGGACGCGGATGCCCAGCGCATCGCCGAGGCCGTGGCTCACTCCCCCCTGGTTAAAACCGCCATTTTCGGCCAGGACGCCAATTGGGGTCGCATCATGATGGCCGTGGGGCGCGCCGGTGTGGCCATCGATCCTGAAGCCGTCGACATCTATTTCAATGAGGTCATAATGGCCCGATCGGGCCAGGGGTGTGGCAAGGCGGCCGAAGCCCAAGTCACCGCGGTGATGCGGCTGCCGGCCTACACGGTGACCATCGATCTCAATGCCGGCAGCGGCCGATGGACCATGATCACATGCGATTTTTCCATCGATTATGTAAAAATCAATGCGGATTATCGTTCTTAGCGAACAAATGGGTGGACCAAACACATGACACTGATCCGGCTGCAAAAATGGCTTTCCGAAGCAGGGGTTTGCTCCCGGCGCCAGGGGGAGACCTACATCCAGGATGGCCGCGTCAAGGTAAACGGCAGGCGGATTACGCTGCTGGGCAGCAAGATCGACCCGACCCGGGACCGCGTCGAGGTCGACGGTCGGTCGGTGGCGGCCCGCACGGAAACGTTATATGTAGCGCTACACAAACCCAAAGGATATGTTACCAGTTGCCGCCACGATGGACAAAAAGTCGTGTTGGACCTGGTCGACCTGCCGACACGCATCTTTCCCATCGGCCGCCTGGATAAAGACACCACCGGCCTGCTGCTGTTGACCAATGATGGGCCGCTGCACCACCAACTTTCCCATCCCTCCTTTGATCATGAAAAAGAGTACGAGGTGTTGCTGCGCGAACCCATTGACGACGCCCAGTTGCGGCAATTGGCCGAAGGCGTTCGCATCGACGGGCGCAAAACCCGTCCGACACAGGTGAAGCGGCTTTCCGGACGGCGCTTTTGCATCATCCTGCAGGAGGGCCGCAACCGCCAAATCCGGCGCATGGTGCGCCGGCTCGGCCATCATGTGAAGCGGCTCAAACGTGTCCGGGTGGCCCACATCCGGTTGGGTAACCTGCCGGAGGGGACGTGGCGTTTTCTGACGTCTGCAGAGCGCAAGGCGCTGCTGCGAGAGGCAACGACCAAAGCGCCACGCAAGTGAACCCCAAAGTTGCAGCCATTGGGTTTTATTCAAGCCAGGCGGCCAGGGCCGCCCCTGCCATGGCAAGGCACTGCATATCCAAAAAAACAAGCGGCGTTTTTCTGAAGATGCGTTGGTGCGATTATGCGGGCGAAACGGCATGCCGCAGGGCGAGTTTTTCAAACATGCGGGTTATTCCGGTGCCCAGGGCGTAGATGCCGTCAATCCCCAGATTAACCTCGGCGCTGGTGTCAAAAAACAGGTTCAGATTGGATACCATGCCTTCTTCCGGCGCCCAGTAACATATCAACAGCGGCACCAGCGGCAAAGGGTGAAGGACGAGCGCCACATCCGACTGATAGTGGTTGTCAACCGGTTGGCCATTGAAAAGGTCTACGATATCAACAAACAGATCCGGGTACGTATCGGCAATTTTTTTCATGGGCTTCTCGCATCGTTGCCCGAAAAGGCGGTACCAGTCCTTGCCGCTCGCCAGTTCCCGCAATGGCACCCATTGGTTTGTCACCGGAGCGCCCTGGCAGTTAAGGATGTAATTGAGAATGGGGATCGTCATCCAGGGGTTGACATGAATATCCGTGTATATTTTTCCGGCGGCATCCACACCGAACTTTTTGCCCATGATTCTGACCGTCAACTTGGCGCCGTCAAAAGTGCCGGCTGTTCGCCGGGCAGCCGCCGCCATGTCGATCTTTGCCAGATCAGCGCGCAATTGCGCTATCTGCCGTTCAATTTCAAGGTCGTTTCGGACCTGATTCTGGGTTCGACTGGCGTAATGTTGTGCTGTCTCGGGCGGTACCCGGGGGCAGTCCGAAAGCGGCCGCTTTTGGGTGAAAACCGCGGCGGCAAAAGCAAGACAGGTTTTTTCATTGCATTTTCGGCAGTTGCTCTTTTCGAGCAACTTAAACACGTCCATGATGGTTTTAAATGCATGCATGTGAGATCTCCTTGCTCAGAAAGTTACCCCACAGTATTCAACCCGATACCGATTGAAATCCCCCAAATGGGGGATATGTATTTATTTTTATGGATAGTAATTGCCTTTATCCGAAGAGTTATCTATGACTTTATAACGTCAATTGAAAACATCATACCATTGATCCTGTGATTAAACCCAATGGCTGTATGAAAATGATGACGAATAACAGAGCACCGGATTCAAAACTGGCTGAATGTACCGAGAGCCTTGGTTTTTCAACGGCTTACGCCACGTTGACGCTCTTTTGCACAGGCCCGGCGGCCAATTCGGGTTTCGATAACCACTGCAGCACCCACAGCGCCCGCTTTGATTTGGACAAGGATCTTTCACCACTTTTCCCCTATATCAATGCGGTGGCCGAGCAAGCCGATTATTACGAAAAGCCGGTCTATATCAGGTTTCTGCTCAACAACCGGCTGTGCGCTTTTTATCCCAGACAGGGGGCGTTTACGCCGATCCGGGACATGGCCGAGGCCATGGCATTTTTACCCCAACTGCTGGGCTTTATCACCGATGTCGCCAAGCATCGCGCTGCCATCACACCCAACCAGAAAAAATTCAAACCGGTGTCCGCTCTGGACATCTATCGACTGTTGCCGGGTTCGAACTGCCGTCTCTGCGGTTATGCAACCTGTATGGCCTTTGCCGCGGCGCTTTCCCGCCAACGCACATCCATGCTCAAATGCCCGCAACTGACCAGCCCAATGGCGGAGACGGCCACATTCCCGATTTTCGACGACCAGGGAAGTTTGGTGCGAACCGTATCGTTGGAAATCGATACCGCATCCCTTCGCCGCCAGCTTGACGAAACCCAGTCCCGAATTCAAGCCTTACAGTCACAGCTTTCCGATTTCGAAAATCGCCGTGATTCAAATACCGAAGCCGCCAACGCCAAACTCCCCAGCCCCTTGTCCCGACGTGAAATACAAGTACTGCGGCGAATCGCCGGTGGCGCCACCAACAAAGAGATATCCCGAGAACTGCGCATCTCAGAGCACACCGTGAAAAGTCACGTCATCCATATTTTCAACAAGCTCGGTGTCAATGACCGGGCGCATGCCGCTGCATGGGGGGCGTTGAACGGCTTGATTTAACCCCAATGTTGCAACATTGGGGTTAACAATTCATAGTCAGTACTTTCCGCTTTTTTCGCATCCGTTTTTCCAGTACATTTGCGAAGTTCATGATCTGTCGTCCCCAAACCGATGCAAACTATTTTGATCTTTGAATCATATTGGATTCAGTAAAATGGGATCTATTCATCACCGACGTCGGCATCATTAGGTAGTCATAATCACCATATTGCACCTGGGGTGCGACTGTGGCATGACGGACCTTATCGTCTACCTGGGCAAGTATGGAGCCTGTTTGGTATTTTACACCCTTCTCGCGATTGACGTAGAAACAAGAATAACCCAAAAAAGTGCGCCAATATTTGCCAGATCTATCGTAGCTATCTTTGCACCAAGGCCAATACGTATCTTTATCGATATATAGTGATCCAACTTAGGTTTTTTCTGGCACAGTATATGCTTTCAGTTTTACGATTTCAAATTTTTCCACCATCAAAGTGCTTAGCTCTTCGGTATAATTTTCAACATGATTGAAAAATTGAAACACCTTCGCGCGGAAGGTTTTATACTTCTCATAGTATGTGTTTTTAACAAGATGTTCTTTGACAAAACGCCAGAAGCGTTCAATCAGATTCAGATTTGGTGCATACGTCGGCAGAAAGCGTAGTTTGAGTTTTGGATGTTGCTCAAGCCAGGCTGATACCTTTTGCACCTTGAAATACTTGGCATTATCCAAAATTAGAACGATAGATGGAGCACGTCTGTACGACCTTAAGATTACACCAAAGTATTCAATAACCCGTTCGGCATCGCAATTTTCTTCTCCGGCAAGGTGCATAAAATCGTGTAAATCCGGATTGTATGCCCCCAGGATATTCAGTCGCTGGCGGCCTGTATTGGTTTTCAACATTGGTGGATCTTGTGGATCACCCCAACAAAGACCAGGAACATTTTGATGGATCAAATGCATCCCATCGCCGAACAAAAACACAGTTCCCGGATCGCAGTTGCGTTTCATTTCGAAATATTGCTCGATGTTTTTTTTGTTCCTCTTCGCTGGGCGGGTTTCCAGGAATCACCTTTGGCCGAAGAACCTTGAGTCCCATTTTATGAAGCATTTTTCTAACCGCTTCGTTGCTGTAGGTAACTTGAAAATGGGCTTTGATATATTCGCTGACTTCTTTTGTTTTGCCCGGATTTGTTTCTTTTACCCAGCTTGCCACCTGATTGATTTGCTCTGCCGTCAGATACGATTGCTTGGGTTTGTATTGAAACGAGTTTAGGCTTTCGATGCCTTTGGTTTTGTACTGATGATACCAGTTTTCAATGGTTTTGGCTGATTTGCCGATAATGGATGCAATTGTCTTGAGCTCAATTTTCTCTGCCAGCATTAACATGGCGATGAATCTTGCTTGTAATCGTGCGTCCTGTTGATTATCCCTGTGTTCTTGTAGCTTTTGGATTTCATCACTATCAAATTTATAATCGGATACATCCATGGCCCCACTCCTTTTGATTGAGTATTTGGTTTCATCATGGATGTATCAAATTTAGTGCTGTTTGTCCAGAGACCTGTTATTATTGCCCAATGTAGATTAAGAGCAAATAGTATGCCTAAAAAAAACTAAGTTGGATCACTATAATAGACACTTCGGACAGATACGACAAGCAAGATGGTTGGGATGATTTCTTTCCTGCACCCTTACATGCTCAACATGACTAAGCTGCCGAAAAGCAGGCTTTTGCCGACAAAATCCGGGACACCGATGCCAGTCCCACCGTTGCAGTGTCATCATTGTGTTGCAGGCGGTTCACGATCTGCTGGTGGGCCGCCGCGATGTTGGGACCGGCATGGCAGATCATAAGAATGTCCACCGTTGCGGCAAGGCATTGGTCCACGATCCGGGGGATGGAAAAATGTTTGGCAATGGCCCCCATGTCGAGATCATCGGTCATCACCAGGCCGTTGAACCCCATCCGCTTGCGCAGCAGGTCGCGCACCATTGGGATCGACAGCCCGGCCGGCCACTGGGGGTCAATACCCGCATAGCGAATGTGGGACATCATCACCGCTTTCACGCCACCGGCAATGGCCTGTCGGAAAGGCGCCAGGTCCCTGTCTTCCAATTGTGGCAGGTCAACATCCAAGTCGGGCAAGTCGTGGTGGGAATCGAGAACCGTGCGGCCGATGCCTGGAAAATGTTTGGCAACGGCCATGATGCCGTTGCTTTGCAGGTACTGGATAATCAGACCGCCCAAGTGGCCCACCCATGTCGGATCACGACCGAAGGCGCGCGACAGCATCACACTGGGCCCGTTTGGGGGGGGGACATCGAGAACCGGCGCCATGTTCATGTTAAAGCCGACACGAGTCAGTTCCTCAGCCGTCGTCACGGCGAAATCGATGGCATCCTGTTCATCGTGCATGGCGGGATTTCCGGCAAACTGGGTAAAAGGTGGCTTGAGCCGCGCCACCACACCGCCCTCCTGATCCACGGCGATGAACAGCGGTAGTTGGCCACATGTTGCGGCGTACCGCTGGGCGTCGCGGCAGAGCCTTTCCACTTGTTGGGGGGAGTCAATATTGCGGGAAAACAGGATCAAGCCGCCCACTTTTAAGGTATCCAAGGCGTAGCGCAAGGAATCATTCAATTGCGTGCCATCGAATCCAATCATCAGCCGTTGGCCGGCTTGCTGAACCCGGTCGAGTTCCTGAGCTTTCATACCCTATCGGCTCCTTCGTCGCAGTTGGAATTTGCGCACCGCTTGTATGTGCTCCTCGATGGTGTGGGAGAATTGATGCGTGCCGTCTTTCCTGGACACGAAAAACAGGTATTCACTCTCGGTCGGATAGAGTGCGGCATGCAAGGCGGCGCTTCCCGGATTGGCAATGGGGCCGGGGGGAAGTCCGCGGATCACATAGGTATTGTAGGGCGTCGCCGTTCTCAAATGCGCTCGGGTCAGGTTGCCGTTAAAGTCTTCGATACCATAAATAACCGTGGGATCGCTTTCTAAGCGCATGCCCTTTTTCAGGCGGTTGTGGAACACCGAGGCGATCAGCGGTCGTTCGCTCGGATCCCCGGTCTCTTTTTCGATGATGGAGGCCAATGTCACCACTTGATGCGGCGTTAAGCCAAGGATTGTGGCGCGTTCCTGCCACAGCGGGGAGAACTGCGTTTTAAAATGCGCCACCATCGTCTCGATCACGGCAGCCGCCGTGATTGTTTTGGGAAAGGCATAGGTGTCCGGAAACAGGTAGCCTTCCAGGCTCGGACCATGCAATGCAAATGCCTTCACGGTGGCGGCGTCATAGGCCATGCGCTTGAAGACTTCAGGATCTGCCAGGCCGGTACGCGCCAGCTCCTGGGCGATTTGTTCGATGGTATAACCTTCGGGGATGGTCAGTCGGTGCAGGTAAACCTTTCCGTTGACCAGGGTGTCAAGCACTTCCACCGGCGCCATAGCCCGTGTGAGTGAGAACTCTCCCGCCTTGAGCCGTTTGTCGTCACCTTTGATGCGGGCCAACCATTTGAACCTGCACACGTCGGTGATGACTACTGATTGGGCAAGGGATGCGGTCAATGCGGCAAAGGTTTCGCCGGGCGAGACTGAAACGATGACTGGGGTTTTGTCCGAACCAGCCGGACGGTGAGCAAAGCGGTGCATATCCACTGCAAGCCATATGGCTGCAGCAACGCAGAGAAGCAGTACTGCGACAGTTGATCGGACAATGTATTTCAACTTGTATGACGTTCCTTTGTCGTATTAGGAGTTATCGGATGGGGAATTGCGTGGATAAATGGCAACCAAGTCCATGATCAACGGGTATGACCCCGAACCGCATCGATGGTCGGGGGACTGCATATGCAGTGTCAACATACGTCAATGTCTGGACGCTTGTCAAATCGATGAAAACATTGCATGCTGACTAAAATCGGCTATGATGGACTTGAGGAACCTAACCGAGCCGCATGGGGTGCTGCATGGCCCCATATGAAGGTGATCCATTAAAAAGATGCCATTGAATCAAAGCAAAGGGAGCACAATGGCGCGATCAAAACTCAAAGCGATGCATATCAACCGCGAATGGTGCAAAGGCTGTGGCATATGCGCGGCATTTTGCCCCACCCAGGTGATTGAGATGGATGTCCAGGATAAAGCGGTTGCCGCCAGGCCGGCAGACTGCACGGTCTGCTGCATGTGTGAGCTGCGCTGTCCGGATCTTGCCATCGCCATCGAGAAAGAAGATCAAGATGAAAAAGCCTGATTCGCAAATCCGGTTCCGCGCTGTAATTCCGGTTCACCCGAACGGGGCAAGGTGATTGGCCATGGCCGCCAACATTCGATTCCTTCAGGGCAATGAAGCGTGCGTCGAGGGGGCGCTCTATGCCGGATTGGCATTTTTCGCCGGCTATCCCATTACGCCATCATCGGAGATTACTGAACACCTGGCCTCCCGGTTGCCGCAAAAGGGGGGTAAATTCATTCAGATGGAGGACGAGATCGCCTCCATGTGCGCCATCATCGGCGCATCACTGACCGGTCAAAAAGTCCTCACGGCCACCAGCGGCCCCGGCTTTTCCCTCATGCAGGAGGCCCTGGGGTATGCCGTGATGACGGAAATTCCCTGCGTCATCGTCAATGTGCAGCGCGGCGGCCCTTCCACAGGCTTGCCGACCCATATCAGCCAGGGGGATGTCAACCAGGCCCGTTGGGGGACCCACGGTGATCATGCCATCATCGCCTTGACCGCTTCCAACCATCAGGACGTGTTTGCCATGACCGTGGAGGCGTTCAATTTGGCCGAAACGTATCGGACACCGGTCGTCTTGCTCTTTGACGAGGTGATCGGGCATATGCGAGAAGGACTCGCCATTCCAGAACCGGGTGAAATCCCTCTCGTTGAGCGACTCAAAACTTCGGTTCCCGGCGGCGTGGACTACCGCCCCTACCTGCCCCGGGAAGACGGACGGCTGCCCATGTCTGATTTCGGTGGGGTACACCGCTACAATGTCACTGGGCTCTACCACGACATGTGGG
>JABDRH010000279.1 GCA_013041835.1 Desulfatitalea sp.
CGGTGGGCGACAGGCTCACATCGGCCTGGCAAGCATCCTGCCAGGCCACCTCGGTGGTGTGGGAAGGGGTGACCATCGCCTCGATGGGCAGACCGGCGGCGACGCGCACTTGAATATCAAAGGTTTCCGCGGGCGGTTGACCGGCCGAAAGATAGGGATTCTTGAGCCATTGATGACGGGCGGGCCCGCCGGCTTCGGGAACTTCGGCGTAGCGCGGCCCCACCACCGTGGGATAGACGAATTCATACACGCCGTCGGTGGGCACCAGCAGCTCGGTATATTCCAGTTCGATGCGCACCGGGTCGCCGGGCATGATATTGGCGACCTGCATCGTGAACACATTGGCCCGTTCCTCGGTGAGCAAAGCGGCGCTTTTGCCGGCTTGCTTGGCCCGGCCGAACGTGCCTTCCGCCTTTTGGCGTTCTTGAATACGCGCCACCACCACCTGTTCGCCGATCTGCATGCGCATGCCGTGAACGGCGGCGCGGGTGGAGGCCGGAAACACATACCGGGCGTGAATCGGCCGGGTGCCGTCATTTTTGTACTGCTGGACCACCTTGATCCGGGCGATGACCGCATTGAGGGTCACCGTCACGCGCGTTGACGATAAGGGCAGCAGATCCACGCCCTGTTCCCCCCCTTCGATGAAAAAATATGGGGACAGGGTTTTTTCCGCCGGCAAGGCCCAAAGCGAAGGCGCGGTAAAGGTCATGACCATGCAAGCGACGAAGTGCCAAAAGCATCGAACGGATTTAAAAGGTGCCATGGAACTTTCTCCTTTCAAAGGTAGGGGGGTAAAAGACCGCATTCCGGTCTTGATGCCCCACTTATGGCACCTGTGGATGAACGGCGTATGAATCCTATGTGAAAACCATACGAAATATTGGCGAAATATAAGGCCGGTATTTGCCATCTGTTTGGCGGACTCCGACAATTCTCGTGACGCCCACAGTATGTTGTGGGTTAAAATTAAAAAGAAAGCTTGTTTGAAAGGCCCGGCTGTGATATCGCACCGGTTAAAGTAACCTTTATATCCATCCCAATTTTGTATAATTCGTGATTATGAACACTTTTTTTATCTGAATTATGCCCTTGTCCAATATCATTGAGAATTGCGAAAGGAGTTTGCATTATTTGAGGTATCAGGGAGGCAAAGTTTGGAAGATGAAGGCTAAAAAATGTTAGGAGAAATGAGACTATGAAATCGTTATTCAAACTGTTGGCAATCGTTTTTGCTGTCGCATTGTTTGCGGGTAACGCGATGGCCGAGGAAGACCAAACCGTATTCGAATGCCTGCAGGCCTATGGCGTTGACCAGGATTCAGACCACAAGGCGATGGTCGAAGGCATAAAGGCTTGCGGCGGCTTGTCTACGTTTAACTTCCTGCAAATGGGTAGAATGATCACCTTGTTGCAGAAGGAAACGCTTGACACAATCATCTATGAGCAAAACCAGATGAAAGAATGCATGCAGGACCAAGGGTTTTCCAGCCTGAAAGATCTTCTTTTCAGCAAGGGAGAGGCTGAACAAGCAATGGCTGAATGCCGGAGTGTCATTTGCCCGGAATTCAAGGCAGCACACAACGCTGATATCGCTTCACTGATGCAGTGCCTGGCAGTTTCGCAAGGACAAACGACGCTTACCGATGCCATGCGGGTAGCCAATGCCTGTATTAAAGAAGCAAACGCCCAAGATTAAATGGTAGGTCCATAGGCGTCAATCGCTAAAATTCCCTATTATTGCAGCACCCGAAAATTCTGAATCGTCGGACCTGCTTTGCCTCGTTTGATCGGCCCCCGCAGAGTCATTTTGCGGGGGCTTTTTATATGCCCCCCGCTCATGTTCCCCCTTGATTAAGCCGATGTATATCTAAATTAATCTGTTTTAGGCGGAATATGTGTTGATGAAACCGTTTTATGCTTGGCTCCATCGCTGGTTGCTCAAAAACAGGTCGCTGTACGGCAAGCTCAATCTGGTCTTCTTTTTTTTCTTTTTTGTGCCCACGGCAGGCCTGGTCTATTTCGGGATCACCTATGACCTGCTGGGCGATCGCAATCTGCCGATTTTCTTTGCGGCCCTGCTGGGCTTTTCTTTTCTAGGTCTGAACCTGCTGCGCAAGCTCTTTGACGATATTTCACAATTTTCCAAAAAGATTTCCCGGAAAGCGCAAGCCTTGTCCCTTGACGGCAGCGCGGCCCGGGAGGACGGGGATGAATTGCATCGCCTGGTTTCGGCCTTCGGCGCCGTCGATTCTCATCTGGCACGGAGTCTTGCGGCGCTGCAACACAAAATCCATCACATTTCCATATTGAAAGAGCTTTCGGATTTTTGCCATATCACCGCGGATCCGCTAGAAATTCTTCAGGTTTTGCTGGAACGTGCTCTGGAAGTAACCCAGTCGGACGTGGGCTCGATCCTGCTGATCGATGGCATCGCGCGAAAAAGATTCACCGTGGCCGCAGCCATCGGGTTGGATGCATGGGTGAAGCCCAATGGGCATGTGGATTTCGAGAGCAGCATCGCCAAGTATGCCGTATTGAACAAAAGCGCCCTGATTGTGGATGATATCGAGCGCGACCCGCGCTTTGGCCGTTCCAACCGTGAGCATTACGGCGCAAAGGCATTCATCTGTCTCCCCATTAAGGCCAGCCGTGACATCATCGGCGTGCTCAGCATCTCACGCAAGTCGATGGACGCTGCGTATGATCCCGAACTGGTCCAGGTGCTCGAGCCTTTGGTCGCCGTTGCGGCCTTTGCCCATGAAAACCTCCAACTCTGCGCGCAGCGCAGACGTGACGAAAGATACTGCCATGCCTTCACCGCCATATTGGCCCTGCTGCAGTCGAGTCTGCACGGCGGCGAATTGCTGCGGGCTTGTTTGAATGAAGTGCACGCGGTTGTCGCCTTTAATGCGGCATTGATTCTTTGTCGGGAGAGAAACCGGCCGGACACAATCATGGTGCACGAAATGTTGGCCAAGGCACCGGCGCTCATTGCAGTGGGCGACCATTTTGTCGTCACCGAGGGCACCATGATCGATCGCATCCTGCGGCGCAAATCCCCGGCCATCCATACGGATACGGATCAAATGGCCGAAGAGCACCGCATGGAGATCATGGGCGATGAGCAGACGCACACGGTGTGGTTGGTGCCGCTAAAAAAGGATGACGGCGGCAACGACGTGCTGGCGGTGGTTTTCGATGGCGCCGTGGCGCCAGGGCAGGATTTTGTTTTTCTGGAATGGGCGGCAAGTTGCCTGGCTTCGGCCTTGGAGCGCAATCGCCTGCATGACGCGGTTGCCAAGCGCAATCAGGAACTTGATTCCATTAAGCAAATCGGCGGCATCCTGGCTTCGTCCACCTTTGATGTCCAACAAGTGCTCAAATCAACGATGGATATGATCCGGGTCATTATGAACGTGGAAGCCGGCGTGCTCTACCTGGTCAAGGCGGACGTCCTGGAATTCGCCGTGGGGTTCGACAGTGATGCGCAGCGGCCTAAACCGAACCAGTTGAAGATGGGGCAGGGCATCCCGGGGCATGTGGCGGCGCGCGGCGAATCCATGTTGGTCAATTTGAGTCATGCCACCAAGCTGCTCTATCCCCGGATCGATATGTCTCAGTCGCTTACCTTTCGCTCAACGCTGTGCGTCCCCATGATCTCCCAGGGCAGGGTGATCGGTGTGATCCAGGTGATCAATAAGAATGAGAGCGATTTCGGGGCCAATGACGAGGATTTGCTTCAATCCATCGCCTCTTCGGTGAGCATTGCCGTGGAGAACGCCCACCTTTATCAAGAGACGCTTTCCATGGCCGAGACCGAAAGGGGCATCCGCAGCATGTTCCAGAAATTTGTGCCCAAAGAAGTGTTGGAGAACATCCTGCTCGGTTCACAGACCGGCGCGACCCTGACCGAAGAGCTTAAAACGCTGACCCTGCTCAATATCGACCTGAGGGGCTTCTCCAAATTGTCCATAACCCTCGGTCCCCAAAAAACCGTTGCCCTGCTCAATGCCTTCTTCTCCCTGATGGGCGGCATTGTTTTCAAATACGGCGGCATCGTGGACAAGTACCTGGGCGACGGATTCCTGGCCCTGTTCGGCGCACCCATTTCCAGCACGGCTGACGCGGACAATGCCCTTAAGGCGGCCCTGGAGATGCAGACCGCCCTGGAAACCATCAACAACGGCCTGGCCGGCGAGATGTGCGTCACCCTGGAAATCGGTATCAGCGTGCACACCGGCGAAGTGGTGGTGGGCAATATCGGTTTTGACATGAAAATGGACTATACGGTCATCGGCGATGCCGTAAACGCCGTGTTCCGCCTCCAGGACCTGGTGCGCCCTTTTCCCAACAGCATTTTCTTCTCGGCCAATACCCTTCGGGCCACCCGCATGAAGCTAAGCCACATCCAACTGGATGAACGGTTGGGAGATGTGGCGCTTTATGAACTGCTCGGCAAATCCCACTAGTGTCCATCCACATCGTTGTCTACCCCCAATGATTGCAGCATTGGGGGTCTTTTTTGCGAGAGGCCTAAGGCACCACACCGTAGGCGGCAAAGACCGTGGTCATGGCGAAGGTCGTCGGCTTGCGGATAAGATCGTCCAGCTCGGAAAAAAAGGCCGCCGCTGTTTCGTCGTACAGGCCGGCGCGTTCGAGAATCTGGCGTTTGAAGCTGTATACAATAGAGAAAAAAGTTTCCCGCCCCAAGATTGGTGCACTTATTGGAATAAATTCCACGCCCGTGTCCTGGAGACCGATTTTGTGCATGTAACTGTTCAGTTTTCTTCCGACATGGCGGTCGCCTCCGGCGGCGACCTGGACCGCGGCGATGCGCTCTTCCATAATTTGAATTCCTGGCGGTTCCGGGTAGACAATGTTGGTGCGATCGTCGACATCGAGAACCACGACGAGTCCCCCACTGCGGGTGACTCTTTGCATTTCGCCGAGGACTTCAAGGGGATTGGGAAGATGTTGGAAGAGAAAACGGGCGTAGCTGAAGTCCGAGGTGTTGCCCGCCAGGGGGATCCGGCTGCCGGTGCCCTTGAGAAAGCGGCAACGATCCGAGAAACCTTGGCTTTCGATGAGGGCTTTGGATTTGGTCCGCAGCAAATCCTCGGGCTCCACACCGATAATTGTTGTTCCGGGCAGACGCCTGGCGACCAGCAAGCTGGTGACCCCCGGCCCGGAGCCGAGATCCAAAAAAGTTGCGCCATCAACGAGCCCGATCCGGTTGAGCACATCGAACTCCATATCTTCTCCAACGGACGCCTGGGTGATCAAGCGTTTGAACTCTTCGCCTTGGTCACCAAGACGGTCGAAACGATAGGATTCGATCCGGCTTTCAATTTCATCCGCAACCGATAGTTGATAGGACAAGGGACGGCCGACCCTTACCGAAGCAGAAACGGCGCCGGCATCCCCAGCGGAGGCATTGGCCAGATGCGCAAAGCGTGTGGCGATGAGTTTGAGCAAGTTTTTGGCAAGCCTAAGACCGAGGCCGGTATTTTCGCAACAAACCTTCTCGAGGAAATCATGCGGCAGTATGCATGCCGTCGACTGTTCCAGGGCGATGATGTCTGTTGTTTGCCGGCCTCCTCCGAGACTGCTGATCTCCCCGAACGGTTCCCCGGCAAGGATGATGTTGATGATCCTAACGGCGCCGTTTGCCATTACATTCACACCAAGACTTCCCGAAACCAATACGCCCATTAATCGATCGTTATCGCCGCGCCGGCATACATACTCACCCTTTGCAAAGCTGACTTCCGAAGCCCACCGGCTGATAATTTGCCATTCTTCCTCGGAAAGCGTGTCGAACCATGCATCTTTACGTTCAGCCGTGTCATTGGGATCGGCGAACGTCAGCCGCGCCCAGAGATGACGGACATTGGTTTGGGAAAAAACCGGCATCCTGAAGGCGGGAAAATGATTGGTTAATTTTTTGGCCGTCGCTCCTCCGTCGTCGAGTTCCCTGGGGCACAGCCGGGAGAGCGGACTCTTGATCGTTTCGAGATACGCCAGGTCCTGAAGGCAATTCACTATCGGAACACGGACACCCACATCGATTCGAAAATTCTCCATATAGGGTCGATATCCCAGTTGGTAGTAGAAGGAAACCAGGGGCAGGGCACAATAAGAAATTGCAGCCAGGACGTCTTCATTCAGGCAGAAACGGTAAAGCGCGGAGATCAACAACGAAGATACCGTTCTTCCACGGGCGATAGGGGCAACGGCGAAGTGCGAGCAATACCCAACCCGATTGTGACCGAACTGGGCAACCAATTCCAAAGGCTTCAAACACCTCTGAAGCCGTTCAGGCAGCGTGCTCGTTCCAAGAAAGTTGAATCTGACGCATCCCAATATGCACCCTGAAGGGTCAACGGCGATGAAATGCGTTGCCGTATCGTCAAGATCATCCTTTATCAGCCGATTGGCATGATCCATGCCCTCCATGGACCGGCTAAATTCTTCTGACCAGATTTCATACAAAAACCGGTAGATCTTGTTGCGATCAAGCATGCATTTGGGCTGCATAACGCGGACAGTCATCTTATTCTCCACTGTCGAATTTCAAAAAAACTAGAAGAAAAAACGCGCCATACGGGTTGCCCCACTGTCTTTTATGCCCGCAGTCAGGTTTTAGGGTGTCGAATCGGTGGTTGCGGTCAGGACCTCCCTGATTTTAAGGGCAAGATCGGTTTTGGAAAACGGTTTTTGAAGCAGGAACACATCTTTTTCCAAGACGCCTTTACTAACGATAATATTCGCCGTATAGCCGGATATGAACAGCACCTTGATTCCGGGAATAATCGCTTGCAGCCGTTTGGTCAGGTCGCTTCCGTTCAACTCCGGCATGATGACGTCCGTGATCAACAAATCGATGGGTTCCGGATGATTTCGGGCCATATCGATCGCCTTGAGGGGCGAATCCGATGCCAGAACCCGGTAACCCAGTTTTTTGAGCATGATTTTCGAGAACTTGAGGATAGCCCTCTCGTCTTCCACCAGCAGCACGGTTTCGTTTTTGCTCCGCGACGGCTTTTGCGGGCGGATAGGGGAAACCGCGTTGGCAGGTCCGTGGACCCGGGGCAGGTAGATCTTAAAGATGGCGCCGCTTCCCGGCTCGCTATATACGTTGATAAACCCTTTGTTTTGTTTGACGATGCCATAGATGGTCGCCAGACCCAGACCGGTTCCCCGCCCGATGGCCTTGGTACTAAAAAAGGGTTCGAAGATATTGTTAATGGTCGATGAATCCATGCCCGCACCGTCGTCACTCACCGTCAGGCAGACATATTCGCCGGGCATGAACCCTTCATGCATGGAACAATAGGTCTCATCGATTTCGGTGTTTGCGGTTTCGATGATGATTTTGCCCACACCTTCGATCGCGTCCCTGGCATTGACACATAGATTGGCCAGGATCTGATCGATTTGGGAGGGATCGATTTGAATGTGCCAAATCTTTTCACCGGGTGACCAGATAAGCTCGATCTCTTCACCGATCATGGGGCGGAGCATGTTGAGCATGTTTTGCACAGTGTCATTGATATCCAGTACCCTGGGCGCGATGGATTGTCGGCGCGCAAAAGCCAACAATTGACGGGTTAGCTCCTTGGACCGTTTGGCCGCCGCCATGATCTCCTTTAAATCGGCATGAAGCGGATCCGTGGGTGGAATTTGCTCGAGCGCCATTTCCGTATACCCCATGATCACATTGATCATGTTGTTATAATCGTGGGCGACACCGCCCGCCAGCCGCCCGACTGCTTCCATCTTCTGAGCTTGGCGCAACTGCGCTTCCATTTTTCTCCGGTGATTTTCCGCCAGGCTGAGACGGGCGTTCATTTCATTGAACTCATCGGCCAGTATCGAGAGAGCGTCGGTGTGGGTCGGCGAGGCTTCGACGCGGTGGGAAAAGTTCCCGTCGGAAACCTGCCGGAATGCCTGCTGGAGGCGCTGGGTGGCCGCCGCTTCCATCGTCGCCTTGGGCAGGCCGGAAAACAGAATCCAGTCGACATCGGAAATATGATAATAACAAAATACCCATTCCGCGCCTTTGCTGTCCGTTACCGTCAGGATGCCCTTTTCCTTTGCCGTGATCTCATCCAGATCGAGATGCCGCCACGTCCCGCCGAGTTCGGCCAACGGATGAAGAAAAAGGCGACCTTGCGC
>JABDRH010000565.1 GCA_013041835.1 Desulfatitalea sp.
GGTCAAGGAAGCGTGCTGCCATTTAAGCCAGGTGCGCCCCCAGGAGAATCATCCGCCCCTGTTCATCCGGTTCAGGGGCGCCGGACGCCTCAACCCCCGGCAGTTGGCCGTCCTCGAAAGGCTCCTCCGCCTTCGGGATGCCATTGCCCGACAAAAAGACCGGCCCCTGTTTAAAGTCATCAGCAATTCCGCCCTGCTCAAGATCGCCACCGCCATCCCCCAAACCCAGGATGCGCTCAAAGCTTGTCAAGCGTTAAGCGACAAACAATTGGACATGTACGCGGCACAGATTCTCAAGGCCGTTGTATCGGCGCTGCAACTTCCGGCCGACGATCTGCCCAATTATCCACGCCGGCGGCCACTGCGTCTTTCACCACGCATTCCCCAACGCGTCAAGGCCTTGCGCTCCTGGCGCGACAGCGTTGCGGAACAACTGCGGCTGGATCCCGCGTTGCTGTTCAACAAATCGCTGATCCGTGAGATCGCCATCAACAAGCCCGAAGATTTGGAAGCGCTCAGCCGCATCGAAACCATTCACCGCTGGCAGGTTGAACGGTTCGGCAAGCAACTCTTGTCCGTGCTCAAAAGCACCCCGTAGCGCTCAACTCAGCGGATTGATGACGCTTTTTACCGAAAACCATCGGATGCGGTGTCAGGTGTTTGACACCACATAACTGCCTGATCCTTCACCCCGCTTTCCGGCGGGAAACCTGACAAACCATCTTTTTTGCTTCCGCACGGGCGCTGCATGCCCTCGGCCTAAGCCGGTTGCCGGCAGTATTGCCTGGTAGGCATTCTCTTTGCAAGAAGCATTTGTCAAACGATCCGATGTTCGAGACCAACTTAAGGCCGATATTGCGCCAGACGAAAATTGGCTTGCTTCTTACTCGTCAGCCACTATAATCAGTTATATCGAATTCTGAATTTGGAAACCAACGCCACCCGACCAGTTTTGATCGAAGCACCTGCTATTGCTCCCGTCACCCGAGGCCCAGGACGGCGATACAAAACGTGCTACGCAGCCAGATTGAAATTTTAACCTTGTACATGACCAAGACGGTCCACAGGTTCGAATAACGCTATCATTCAACACGGGGGAAAACATGCCTAAAAAAGCACCTTCCGGGGCGGAAGCCAAAAGCCAACTCCACCAGCACCTTTTCGACGTCAAGGAGGGCGCCCGGCGTTTTGAAAATGCGTTTCAGGGTGTCGCCCGCATGATCCTGGAGAATGAAATTTCAAAAGTAGTCGTCAACGGGAAAACCACTTATGATTTCAATATCTTCAGGAATGGGAAAAAGCATGTGATCGGTATGTATGACGAGATCAACAGCTTTGTCTCCTATGTCAAGGACGCAGCCGAAAGCGGGTCATCCAAGGAGATGGCCTTTGTACTGGTGGGTGAACCCGGCAACGGCAAAACCTTTTTCGTAGAGTTTCTCTGTGGGCAGTATCGCACCTTTCTCTCCAAACCGGAGAATCGAAAGTACACCTTTCGGTTCAAGGGCATCGACGCGTTGGGTCACTACGGCCGCATCCACACCATCGAGTCCCAGACCTATGAAGATCCCATGATTCTGGCCATGAACCTGTTCGATCACCCCGACGACAACCGGGAGTTCCTGGCCCGGGAAATCGGCTTCGATGCCAAGGCGATCGAACGTCTCTATGACGACTATCGTCCCTTGGGCGCCTGCAGTGGCTACATCTGGAACGACATTCGCCAGCATGCCAACGACGACCTCAAACGCATGTTGACCTTCGTGGATATCATGCCCGTGCCGCTCACTGAAAGTCTGGGCACGGTAACCGGCAAATACCCGGCCAAGGACAAAATCACTTCCTCGGCCGTAGACCTGCTGGGTGAGGAGTCGATTCAGCGCTTGCTGCACATCACCGACACCAACAATCCCTATCGCTTCGACCTGCGCCGGGGCGCCCTGGCCCGCGTGGCCGGCGGCGGCATTCACTTTGCCGATGAAATTTACAAAAACAAAAAGGACCTGGTGCAAGTCTACCTGGGCGTTATCCAGAACCGAAACATCGAGATCGACGGCTACAAGTGGCCCATCGACACCTTGATCATCGCCACCAGCAACAACTCGGAGTTCAACCGGTTCCTGGCCGAAAAAGAAGAAGCGCCCATCGTGGACCGCTGCCGCATCTGCTACGTCTCCCACAATACCAATTACAAGATGCAGAAAGAGCTGACCACTTACGCCGTCGGCACCGAAGCACGGACGACCCTGATGCGCGAGTCGTTGCACCAGGACCCCAACTTGAACCACGCCGCCTCGGTGGCCGTGGTGCTCTCCCGGCTGCCGCGCTCGGAAAAACTCAACGCCATCGAGACGATGAAGCTGGCCGCCGGCGAAGTCGCCGGTGAAAAGAGCATCAAGACGCTGGCCGAGGTGATCGATACCCTTAACCAGGAACCGGACATCACCAAGCGCTTCGGCCAAAAGGGACTGGGCCAACGCAACCTGGGCCGGGCCGTTCAACTGCTCACCGAAAGCTCGGAAACCAACGAGGGCCAGTGCATGTTCGCCTATGACATCTTCCTGGCCATCGAACGCATTATCCTGGACTACGTCACGGAGGCCAACGACCGGGCCAAGTACTTAGAGGATCTCAAGACCGCCAAAGGGCTGTACCGCGAACGCATCATGACCGAGATGTTCAACGCCTACATGGACGAGCCCCTGGCCATTCGCAAGGATGTCATGAACTATGTGAATATGATCATCGGCATCGATGCCGAGAACCTCGGCCCGGACAAAATGTGGAAATACAAGGATCCCCAGACCGGTGAACTGCGCGCCTTGAAAATCGATGAACGTTTCATCAAAAGCGTCGAGGAGCGCCTGGGGCTCAAAACCGAGGAGCAGCGGGAGACTTTCCGCACCTCCATCCGCAAGATTTACGGCCAAAAGATCTCCGTGGATTCGAACTACGACTTCATGGATAACCTGGAACTGGTCAAGGCGGTGACCGACGTACGCCTTAAATCGGACATCGCCGGCGCCGGCAGCCTGATCGGTGCCCTGGCCAACCGTACCAATGAGGAAAACCAGAAACTCTACGACCGCATGGTGAGCACCATGCTGGAAAAGCTGGGCTACTGCCGGACCTGCGCGCAAAAAACCATCGAGTATTTCTGCACGCAGGAGGATGAAAATTAATAATGGATGATGTGCGCTTAAAGCCATGAAAAAAACTTCAGTCAAAGACAAACTGTGGCGCATCTACGGGCAGATCAAATCCAGGGGACTGGCGCCTGAGCAGGAGGCAAAAATCCTGGAAGAGATTCGTCTGTGTGAATTCCAGGAAGCCGCCACCGAGCATGCACCGGATCCCCGGGCGCCTGAGGTTCCCGGCATCTATGCCTATTTCGACTTGCAGGTGCTGCAATCCATGTCCCTGGCCGCAAGCGCCTACACCCACCAGGTGGGCACCATCGACGATCTGCTGGCCAAGGACCGGCAACGTGAAAAAGACGGTTTTCCCCGCAAAGTCAGGGTGGGCCGCATGATAAAGCCGGGGCGCGGCGGAAAGGACAAGGTGGTGGTGGTGCCCACGGCCACCGAAGAAAAGCTGGTTCATGATCCGAATTTCAGCGCCCAGGATGAAGAGGAAGCCGGCGGCGGATCCGGTGAGGGCCAGGAAGGTGAAGTGATCGGTGAAGAACAGGTACGCCAGACCCAGAAGGGCGGCGGCGCCGGACCGGGTCAGGGCGAAGGCGAAGAGCACGAGCTTGAGTCTTCGGCCTACGACCTGGGACGTATTCTCACCGAACAGTTTGAACTGCCCAACCTCAAGGACAAAGGCAAGAAGCGATCCTTGACCCGCTATACCTACGATCTGACCGACCGCCACCGTGGCTTCGGCCAGATCTTGGATAAAAAAGCCACCTTGCGCAAAATTGTTGAAACCAACATCCATTTAGGCAACCTGCCCGATGTGAACGCTGTAAACCCGGTGGATTTTATCATTTCGCCCAAAGATATGATCTACCGCATTTTGAGCCGGGAAAAGGATCTGGAGTCCCAGGCCATGGTCTTCTTTGTGCGCGACTATTCCGGCTCCATGGTGGGCAAGACCACCGAGCTGGTGGTGGCCCAGCATGTCATGATTTATAGCTGGCTGCTCTACCAATATGCCAACCAGGTGGAAACCCGCTTCATCCTGCACGACACCAGCGCCAAGGAGGTGCCCGATTTCTACACGTATTACAATTCCAAGGTGGCCGGCGGCACCCAGGTGTCATCGGCCTATCGCCTGGTTAATGACATCGTGGAAAATGAGAACCTGGCCAAGGATTATAATATCTATATATTCCACGGCACCGACGGCGACGACTGGGACACCGAGGGCCGAGAGGCCATCCCTCAACTCAAAATCATGCTGCGCTATGCCAACCGCGTGGGCATCACCATCGCCCGGCACAGCGCCGGCTCGACCACCGAGGTGGACAAGTACGTCACGAAATCAGGCTTGCTGGAACAGGCCCCCAACCTGATCCGCATGGACATCATCGATGACGACGCCGATGAATCCCGGCTCATCGAGGGCATCAAGAAATTGATCTCACAAGAGAAAAGTTGACACCAGGACAGCGCAATGGAACTGATCAATC
>JABDRH010000575.1 GCA_013041835.1 Desulfatitalea sp.
ACGTAGGGCGTGCGCTTTTCCAACTGGGGGATGATCTCCATCATGCTCTCTTCCATGGCGATCTCGATGTCTTCGCGGCGACGTACCGCGCCTTGCCGCGCCAGCCCCATGCCCAGCATTTGGGCCATGCCCGACTTGTCTTTTCCAACCATTTCCCGTGCCTTGTCGAACTCGCCTTTTAGTAGCACGGGCTGTACCCTTTTCCAGGCCTTCCGGTTGGCCCCACCGATGCGCTTGAGCTGAATCCAGCGTTCAAAGGCAATGGCCAAACCAATCGCTAGGACAAAGAGAATGGGATACATGAACGCCCCGCCTTTTTGAAAAAATCCCACTATCGAATAGAACCACATGTTTTGCTCCTTTATGGGTTAAAGGTTGGTGGGTTGATTCGGTATGCGACACAATGACGGGTTGGGAATGCAGGGTCTTACCCCCCTCAACCCTTCAAGGAATCAACGCTCTCCCCTACTGACGCGATAAAACGCCAGTTGTCGCATGAACACATCCCGATCCACTGGCACGGCGGCTTCGTTCAAGGAAGTGTTCAACGTGATTTCCACACCGATCTCCGAACTCTGCCAGGGAACGATGTACAGTGATTTGGGCGCTTCATCGTTGCCCAGAATGGACATGCCCGAAAGCGTTTTGGCCCCGTCGCCATTGACGTCGGCATCCGCCTTGGTCTTGGGCGGTTTATTCCGGGCGTCAGGGTCCAGCTTGGAAAGGTTGATGCCCCTGTCCCCGTCTGCGTCGGTTGCGCCGGCCGTCGCCGCCGGCAACAGTATAAACAAGCTGCATAGCAACCCGATGACGGCACAGACTCGCTTGTTCATTTTTCAGCCTCCATTTCTTTTCAAGGGGTTCCCATCCGATGTTTAAGATCGGCAATCCACATTTTCACCGGTTCGTCTTGAGGGATTGCCCGGTTGTAAATCTGGTAATGGGCCAGCGCACAATCCGGATCGTTGAGGTAAAGATCGCACAGAATGCCCAGATTGCGATGCAGGGGATAGTACTCCGGAAACTGGCCCAGGGACGCTTCGTACACCTGTCGTGCTTCGGTAAAACGCCCGGCCTTGCGGTGGAGCAAGCCATAGGCGTTGCTCGCCACCGGATGGGCGGGCATTAGCGTCAGAGCCGTTTTCAAATGGGGTTCGGCCTTTTCAGGTCGGCCCATATGCGCATACGCGATGGCCAGGTTAATATAGGGCGCCGTGACCATCGGCGACTGAGCCGCTAACGGCTCAAGCAGGGCAATGGCCCCTTCATAGTCCGCTGCGTCAATCAGATCCACGGCACGCTCGAAATCCTGACGCGCTGCTTTAGCCAGCCGGGGTACCTCCGTGACGACAAAACCTTCTTGCCCACCGGTGAGCCGCTCGACAAAAGGGCCTTTCGGCTCCGATGGCGCTGCGCTTTTCAGGGACGGCTTGTGCATTCCCAATGTGCCGCAACCGGTGAACGGCAAGGCCACAAGCACTACCGGGAAAATAAGACGCATGATGTAATGCTTCATCTCACTGCCTCCCTTACAGTATTGCTCGGCTCGGGCGCCGGGGCAGGCCGGGCTTCGGTGCGTTGGCGCCCGGCGTCATCCGCCGGTCGGATCTCGACTGCGTTGACGGATGGTGTGGATTCGCTCGCCTGCACCTGAGCAGGCGCTGACGCAGTTGCGGCTGGTTCCGATAGCGGTGCCTGGGCAGCGGCGGCTTCGCCTTGCCTTTCATCACCCTGACCGGCCGGGGCCACCTGCTGCGCCACGATGGTTTCAACGACCGGCCGGGGCCGTGAAATGGCATAGGTGTAAGTATCCAGCGAGGTGATGATTTCGGCAGGCGCCTCGGGCTTGTCGTAGCGCGCCGGCATCAATCGCGCCAGCGCTTGCAGGCTCTTGTCGACCCATGTGTTGTAAACGCCCAGGGAAATCAGTTTGAGATTCTTTTCGTGCACCTTGATGCCCCGCTCTTCGAAGGGGTATGCCTGCTCTTCGATGGCCAGTTCGTACTGCTCCAGCTCCTGGGGGCTCAGCCCGTCGGGCCGCTCGGAGGTTATCAACGCTTTGCTGAAATGGCCATAAATATCGGCCAGGTAAAAGGTGGCGGCTGCCGTGGTTTCACCGATCTCGTATTCGGTCAGGCGGTTAAAGGCCTCAATGGCGGCCTTCATGTAATTGCGCTTTCTGGCCAGGTTCGCCTTGAAAGGTTTAACCAGCGCCACATCGGCAAATTGCGCGTACTGCGCCTCGGCCAGCACAAGGCCGGCCGTGGCGGCCAAATAGCGGGTGCGCGGCGTGCGGGCATCTCCGGCGGCGGCATCGATGGCCACGATCCGCTGCAACGCCTCAAGATAAGCCGGACGGTTTCCCCGGGCTTTGAAAATGCCGGCGATCTTATTGCGTGTCTCAAGGTTCATCTCAACCGGCTCGGGAAAATAAGTCACGAAGTGCTGATAAACGTCCAGGGCGTGCTCCTGGTCGCCGACCTGGATGTAAAGCTCCGCGGCCACCTGCAAGGCTTCCTGCCGGATCTGGTCGTCCTGGGATTCGGATTCAATACGCTCATACTCCACCGCCGCCAACCCCAGCTTGCCGTCCTCTTTGTAGACATAGGCGATCTTCTGGGTCACCTCGGGTTGCAATGGGTGGCCGGGGAACAACTTGCGAAAGCCGGCCAGCACAACAGCCGCCTCGTCCCATGCCTTAAGTTGAATCAAGGCGCCGGCGGCATCGAATTCGGCGCTGGCCTGGATCTTGGAGCCGGAGGCCATGCGGCCCACCCGTAGAAAGTGATCGGCCGCAGCCCGGTAGTCTTCGGCCGCATTGGTCTGCTCACCCTGCTTGTAAATGGCGGCGGCTAAATTGTCGAGGATGCCGGAACGGGACTTGTCGTTGGCCGGCAGCATGTCGAGCACCTTCACGTAGGCCGTCTCGGAAGCCACAAAACGCTCCAGTTCGTAGGAGGCGTGGCCGATGACCAGCCAGGCGGAACAGCGCACTTGTTGATCGCTGCCGGCAAAGTTTTCAACCAGGTGCGTGGCGGCGGCCAGGGCCCGTTCGTATTGCCGCATGACATACAGATCGTCGGCGGCCGCTCCCAGTACGACAGCCGCCTTTTCATGCCGTGGAAAAGCTTCGGCGAATTTGAGCGAGCTGCGCACCACCTCGTGTTTGACGCTATCCTTTGCCTCGGGATTGACGACCGCAAGGTGCTGCCGGCGGGCGACGACCGCAGCGTATCCGGCAGCGGAGGCCTTTGCATGGGGCTGATAACCGTAGGCGGTCTGTTCATATTCGGCAGCCGCCCGACCAAAGTCTTTGTTCGCCAGCAACAGGTCCGCCAGGTGGTGGTTGGCGGTGGGCGATGTCTCGTCCGCGGGAAAGGAAGCGAGAAACTCCCGGTACCAATGCAGGGCCTCCTTGAAATTGGCCGCCTTATCCTCGGAGGTGCGCGAATTTTGGTAGCCGGCATGGTAGTGGGTGGCCAGGTCGGTCAGATTGGTCTTTAGATGTCCCAGCACGTCCGTCCGGGCGGCGGAATCGAATGAGTTCCAGTAGGGCGCCTTCAGTCCGTAGGTCGAGGCGAAAGCCTTCTTGGCCTCCAGCACCAAGCTGGGGAAACCACCTGCAGTGTGAATCTGGATTATCCGCATGTGGAAATTGGGCGCCACCTTGTGAAACGGATTGCGGCTGACAAAGGCATTGTAGGTGGCGCTGGCGTCGGCGTAACGGCGCTTTTCGAAGTAGAATTCAGCCAGGTGGCTGTAAACCAAATCCTCATAGGGGCGCTTGCCGAAGCGGGAAAAGTAGTCCACCACCGAATCGGCCCCGCCCAGGTTGGAATAACTGAGACTAATGACCCGGAACGTGTCTTCGATGCGTTTTTGTTCTTGATCGTCTTCGGTTTGCGAAAAGTTGTAGCCCACCGAGACTTTGTAGTCGAGCAGGGCGATGTAGCGGTGAAGGGCCTCTTCATAGATCTCTTGCTTGTAATACGTCCAGCCCAGCTTGTACAAGGCCAGTGGGTAGTAAAATGAATCGGCGCCCATATGAACAATCGTGGTGTAGGCCTCTTCGGCGTCGAGATAGCGCTTGTGGGAAAAGAAGTACTCCGCCCGCCGAAACTGTACTTCGTCGATGTAGCACGACGTTGGGAACCCACGCACCAGGCGCTCCATGACCGCCATGGCCTCTTCGATGCGGCCCAGTTCCTCGTAAGCGCGCGACATCTGGTAGAGCACCTGGTCGTTGCGGCCATAGGTGGGGTATCCGTCGAGCAGCCGTTGATAGAGTGCAATGGCTTCCAGGGCGCCGGGCCGTTCCAGGTCGTCGCTGGTTTCACCAGACCCAGATAGTGACCGGTCGGCCATCGGTGCCGGTTGATTCTGGAAAGCCCATTGCGCGATGGCGGCATCGGATTCGTGGCTGGCGGCAAAGGCGGTGAAAAATGGCGCAAGCGGCTCAAAAGCCAAGACCGGTGCCGCCGGCCGGGGTGTCCTCAGCAAGGCGGCCGGCGTGTCGGGCAGTTCAACAAGGGGCTTGGCCACGGGCGCCGAATCGACCGATTGCGCGGCGGAATACAATTGCGTCAGGGTGCCGTACTCCTTTTCGATCTTCAGATCGGCCAGGCGGCGGATGGCGGCCGGGGTCAGGGCCGAGTCGGGTGTCTCTTCCAGGAAGCATTGGTAGCTTTGCATGGCCTTGTCCAGGCCGCCTTGAATCTTCACTTCCTTGATCTCGACCTGTTGCTCGCGCAGCGTGGCGATGGTCATCCGGTTGCCGCCGGAGGTGCAGGCCGCCGCCGTCAATGCCAGCGCGCCGGCCAGCAACAGAAGCGAAACATCTATGAATGTGTGCCTGCGTCTCATTGTTCTATCCGCTCCTCAATTTGTTTGCGCGTGGCCCGGTCGTAGCTGTCGGCCATGGCAAAGCGCGCCTTGACCTGAAACTCGGCCAGCCGCTCCCGACGGAAGCTCAGCTCGTTGACGGCCATGTCCTCGAGCAGTTGCCCCTGGCGAGCCATCAGTTCGCCAAGCTGCGATTCGGCCTCGCGGATCCGTTGACGGCAACGATCGATATCCTCACCGTAGCCCTGGTAGCTCTGAGTGGCGGCCTGGCGCATGCGCACGAAAGCGGTGTACTGCGTCATGAGCATGGCGATATCGCCATTCAGATCGCGCAGATGGGCATGAGCCTCGGTAAAGCGGCGGTCGAACTCGGTAAGAATATGCCAGTCCAATACGCCGCGCAATCGCCGGACACGCGCA
Organism: Desulfatitalea sp.; assembly: GCA_013041835.1. GTDB lineage: Bacteria > Desulfobacterota > Desulfobacteria > Desulfobacterales > Desulfosarcinaceae > Desulfatitalea. The sequence continues at coordinate 5,263 of JABDRH010000575.1, forward strand.
ACGATATGCCCGGGAAGGTCGTCGCCTGCCGCGGCCAGCCGTTGTTTTAGGTGGGCGATCTGCTCGCCGAAGATTCGCTCGCCGGACGTGGCCAGAAAATCGGGCCTTGGCATTGTCAGCATGGCTTTTAGGTGGTGTTCGATGCGGTCGCGCTGTGACAGGCGCAGACGCATCCTGGTGTCGAGGCGCCGGAACTCCTGGTCGATGCCGGGCAGCAACGGTTCGTAGTAGGCCCGGCGCTGGGCGATGATCTGTTCAAAGGCATCCAGGTCACTTTCCCAGGTGGCCATCTTCTGACGCAACGCTTCCAGGTCCAGATAGTTTTTCAGCGACTCCTGAAAATCGTGGGAGGCCATCAAGTCGAGCAGGTAGTAGGTCTCCGGCGTGCTGGGCAGTGACCGCAGCTTGACCACCCAATTGGTGTCCTGCTTAAGCTCTTCGCGCACCAGGGCCTTGAGAAAAAAACCTTCACGAATGCTTTTGATGGATGCATCGAGCTTGTCGATCTCGTTGCTGAACTTGGCCAGTGCATTGTTGTAAAGCAAAGCCGCCTGGCTGTAAACATTGAGCTTTCCATAGGCGTAAGGCACGGCCAGCAGAGCCTCTTGCACCGAAGCGTCGGTCACCTCCCGTTGCATGAGGATGCGCCACGGAACCAGGGCGCGCTCGAAGCGCCCTTCAAAGGCGTCGGACCATCCCGAGCCGAGCAGCGCCCGGTTGGAAAAGGGACCGGTGAGCCGCACACGGTCCAACAGCAGTTTGGCGTCCTGGTATCGCTTCTCTTCGAGCAATTGGGTGCCCAGCACCAGGTTGGACTTGTCCCGGATGGCCAGGGTGAGCCCGTCACTGCTTTTTAACTGACCGGTACGATCCAGGTAGCGCCGCCCCTCGCCTGTCCGTCCTGCTTCGAGCAGGGCGATACCCAGGTTGTAAGTGGCAAAGCCGGTAAACCCTGTGATGTCCTGCAGATCGGTGAGCACCCGAACCGCCTCGGCATAATAGCCGTTGGCCATGAGGATCTGGGCGCGCAGAAAGGCCAGGTCGTGGCGAATCTGCTCGGGCACTTGACCTTGGATGCGCTCTATGGCGTAAAGGGCGTCTTGCGGCTGATCCTTCTGGAAGTATATCCGCGCCAGCCGGAAGATGGCTTCGTTGCGCACCTCGGACGCCACATCACCTTCGATCACTGCCGAAATCGCCCGTCCGGCACGGCGATGCATGCGATAGGCCAACTCGAAATCACCGACGGCGAACTCGGCCTGGCCGATATACGGGTATAGGGTATCGTACCGGGGTTCATCGAGCCGGTGATGCTGGGCCAGCTCGGCGTCAAGCCGGGCAATGGCATCGAACCATTCCGCCTGGAAGGCACAGTAGAGGGCTTCGCCGAAGAACAGGTCCTTGAGATCTTCGGGCGCTGGGGTGTCTGCCGCGGCCGCCGGCGCAAAAAAAACCAGGAGGGCCGCAAGCGCGGACAAATACACCCGGCGCAACCGAATCTTAGGCATGTGTGGCGTTTTCCGGGTACGCGCATGGCGCACCGTGCCAACCTTCGCATAGGCGAACATCTGTCATCAATCCTTTACCGTAATCTCTTGGGCGGCCAGGCGGATCTCCACGATCTTGGGTCCCACCCCTTTGTTCACCGTAAACTGCCCGGTCTTGCGCAGCTCCCCGCCGCCGTCGGATTGGCCTATCATCGATATTTGCAAATCGTGATTCCCGGTACGCAGGTTACCGGTATAAATGCGCTGCACCCCACCTTTGCGCAGGGCTTCCAGCTCCTTGAACGTATAAATATGATGGGCGGCCGGTTGGCCGTCCAGTTGGATCTCCACGGCGTCGAGCCGAAAGGTCTCGCCTTCGGCCAATGAGATAAAAAGAGCAGCCTGGGTAGTGGATGGAAAGAGCAGCCGCTCTTCGAGCCGGCTCAGTTCCGCGGCGATGGCCAGCACGTCGGTCTTGATCTCCTGAACCTGTTCATCCAGGCCCTTAAGCTGCTCGCGGGTGACGTCTCCGGCCTGCGCGCCCGAGGCGGCCGGCAGCATCGACATCAGTAGCAACAAGGCGGAAATTAACTGTTTCATACGCGCTCCTTTTCAACCCTTTGCGGTTTAATGGGTCGGATTTCGGATGAAGGCATTCTGAATACACAACATCTTGTGTTATGTCATTTTTGGGTGCAATGCCTCCCTTACTGTTTCTATAATTTGCCCACCAAGTTGACGAAAAAGCCCTGGTGCTGGAAATCAAGCTGGGTCAGATCATCGGAAAAATCGGTGAAGTTATAGCCCGCACCCAGCTTGATATGCTCCCCGATATGGCGGTAGAGGCCCACCAAGGCGCCGCTGCGGCGGTCCTGGGCGTCAGGCAGGTCAAGCAGGCGCGCCTCGATGAGCGCATCCCAGCGATGCACGAAATGCCAATCCGCGCGGGCGATATACAAGTGGGCGTTGCTGTCGAAAAACTCCGGATTTTCCCGCCCCAAAGCCACCTGGCCGTGACGGTAGGCATACTTGGCCCCCAAGGTCCAGCGCGCGGTCAGGTCATAGAGCACGTCCAGGGCGCCGATGTGGCTGCGCTGAATGGCCGGGGCCGTGCTGCCGACGATCTGATCGGCGGCAGGCAGATTATAAAAGTAGGTATACTTGAGCAACGCGTTGAAGCGGTCGTGGCGCACCGGGCGAAAGGCCCAGCCCACCACCGCTTCAGTATAATCGCCGTTGTGGTACTCGCCCAGGGAGCTATCGCTGATAGCGTGATTCAGCTTTCCGATCAGACGCCAATCCGGCGAAAGCTGGCATTTCATGCTGTTTTTAAACAGCCAGGTGGTGCGCTCGGTGAAGCTGGTGTCGCTTTGTTCGGAGTTGTCCACCCGGTACTCCACGGCGCCGGCCAAGGTGAGCCGTTCAAAACCGTAGCCAATGCTCGCGCCTACGGCGGTACGCTCCAGTTTGGCAGCGGTCTGCGGGTCCTTGAGCGTGCCGAAATCAAGATTGGCCCCCAAATTGAGGCGGTCCACGGGCGCCAGTTCCACTCCGGTGGCGTGCATCAGGCCGCTGGGTACGTCGCCGTGGGTGTAGCGCTCTTCCAGGTAGACGATGGCGCTGTCCGCATAACGGGTGCGCCCGCCCGAGACCAGGCTGCCTTTCATGGCCCGAAGGCCATTGTCCGAGCGCTCGTTCTCCAGGGTGTAGTTGGTGTAAAGGGTGGTGCGGTCGGAGTAGAGTAACTCGGTGCCCAGACGGTAGCCGGGACCCTGATCGCCATCAGACGCTTCAGCGTCGATGGCGAAACGGTCGGTGATGCGCCAACTGCCGCCCAGCCCCACCCGGTCGTTCTCTTCACGGTTGCCGCTGGACTGCACGGTTTGCTGCCCAAAACCATACACCTTCCACCGCGAGTTCGTGTCGTACAGCAATCGGGCCACGACGTCGGTGCGCTCGCCCTGCTCCTGGGTGCTCGGCACTTGCGCCGAATAATCGGTGCGGCGGTCGTGCCGCGCGCCCGTGCTCACGGTCCAGCGGGAGCCCACCCGGAAGTCCGCGTTAAGCTCGCCGGCCTCGGTTTCCAGCCCCTGCGCCTGTTCGCTTTTGTCGGCCTTGGCCCGCACGGTGAGACGCTCGGTCAGCGGCAGATCGGTCGCGGCGCCATACTGGGTCAAATCCCGGTCCGTGGCCTGGCCGGGGGCGGTATAGCCGGCTTCCAGGGTTTGATAGTAACCGGTGAGGCGGCCGCCGCCTTTGCTGAACAAGTCCTCGAAGCCGATGCTGGTGTCCACGCGATGGGCGGCGGCATCCGTATCAGCATCGCCCAGGAAACCGGGCGCGTTGAAATCGTAACCCCCGTCCAAAGAGGTAGCCGCCGTCATGCCCGGTCCCTGGGTGCGGCCCGTTTCCAAGCGCAGCCAAGTCGCTGCGGAAAACCGCAGGGTCAAGTCGGCGCCCGTCAGGGTGCTTTCCACTTCGTCCCGCTCCTCCCGGCCGGTGGTCACGCCCAGCTTGACGTGATCGTCGAACCAATAGTGGATGCGACCGCCGAAGGACAGCACATCGGGATCCTCGAAGCCGGGGCTGAACTCGTAGCGCACCACCAGGTAAGTCGGATGGCCGCTGATGGCCGCGCTTGCAACCAACAAATCGTCATCGGCCGTTGTGGGCAGGGGCTGGCTGAGCAGGATGCGGCCCTGCAGGTAGTCGATATCGTAATCGAGCGTGGTC
>JABDRH010000285.1 GCA_013041835.1 Desulfatitalea sp.
GTTTTACTTCCAGGGTGATGGCCCGCATGCCGGGTGCGATAAGGCGTGTCATGTCACGCTGCTGAGAAGCATAGACCTGGATTCCCCGGTCGGCGGCAAAGGCTGTGGGGGGTTGCGTCTCCCGAAGATCATCCCCGGGATTTCGGGCGATCAATCGAATGGCCGCCGAGGGGTCTGCCGAGGCTATGGCCGCCGCCTCGCCCGGCGTCACGGTCAGCGTCACCTTGAATGCGTGCGCATGACCACCGCGGCTTTTGGCATGGCTTTCCACATCCATGATGCGGGCGCCGGAGAGCAGCAACCGGGACACGCGCCCATCGGTCTCACCGGGAATGGGGGTGACGGCCAGGACATCCACTTGATCGCCGGGGGCCAATTCTCCAACGGTGTCGGTCATGTCGTCCACCACCAGGGTGACGGCCCGCATGCCGGTTTCGATGCGTTGGCTGAATCGTTTGGCAGGGGGCGCTGTTTTGACGGGTTCGGCCGCGGCGACCGTCGGTATTGCCGGCGGCGGCCGGTTCATGTGCCGGTAGGCGGCCATGGCCGCAATAAACGCGAGCAAGATGGAAAAAGTCAGTGCAATGAGTCCGCGGACATTTCGCATGCGAACGGTTCCTTACTTGGGCAAAGCCATGACGGCCTTTGCATTGAGGTGTTGGGGAATCAAGGGCGGGATCAAAAATCCGGTAATGGGCCGATAGGTCCAGTCCGTGACAGACACTTCAAGCATGCGCAATGTGTTATTTGCCACGATGTCGGTGGAAATGTGCGTATCCAGGCTGTCAGAATTTCCGCCCTGATTGAGCCAGAAAGACCTCAAGATAGCGATGCACGCCTGTTCCTCCGGATCTTCGTCTTCCCACGGCCGGGCGGCAACGCCCGCGCGAACCCCCTCGGTTACGGCATGGTTGAGCACATATTGCAGGGTAAAGTACCAACCGTATTCGATGGTGCCAAAAAGAATCAGCAGCAGCAGCGGCAGTACCAACGCAAACTCCACGCCCGCCTGGCCGCAGGTTTCCGCGGCTTTTCTCGAATGGTCTCTTTTTTTGTTCATTTTATAGTATCGATCCATAAATCTCGAAAAGCAGGTAGCCTGAACCAATGGCGATGCCATAGGGTATCTTTTCTCCCGACAGCACCATTTGGGGCCAGCGGCGGGTTAGCATGAACTGGTATCCGTCCTGTAGCAATTGCCTGAGCACGGCGCCGATACACTTTTGCCGAAATAATTTCACCAAAGACCAAAGGGCGCCGACGATTCCCACATAGACAAAGATATGGATGATGTCGGCGGAACCATGCCATGCGCCCAAAGCGCCAAGCAGTTTCACATCGCCGCCGCCCATGCCGCCCATGGCAAATGGAACGATCAACAAACCGCAGCCTATCACCAATCCGGCAAGGGAGAATAACGTTCCGTTGAGCGGGCCGTTGACGATGCCATGGTAGACAACCGCGCCTGTCGCCGCCGGCACGGTGATGGCATTGGGGATACGCCCCCGAAGAAGGTCGGTCGCCGCACAGAGCGTGAGCGCCACGAAACAGACGGCGGATGGAATCAAAGCATTCAACGGTGTCATGCGGCGGCGCTAGGGTGTACCGGTCTGTTCGCTGACCGTCGTGGCGGCTTTGTCGATCTTAACGCCGATGGCGTCGAACAACCCTTCCAACTTGTCGCTGAAGGTGCTCATGATGGTGACGAGCAAAGCGGCCATAAGGCCGGCCATGAGGCCGTATTCCACCGCCGAAACGCCCGCCTCGTCGTGCCAGAGAGATTTTAAGAGTCCGTACATGGTTGTTCCTCCTTAGCTTCCGGACCGGGAAATGCACTGTTTTTGCAGCAGCAAACGGTTGAAGAGTGTAGGGCGGCTATGTTGATAATGCTTGCACTTATGTGCCGGAAAGTTGACTTTTTGAGGTCGCGGGAAAAAGAAACCGTCCCGCATCGGCGAAAAGGATGAGTCGCCTGTGTAAAAGGCTTGCGCCTTTTCCCCGACCGTCGAGATGGTTATGTAATGGTTCAGGTGGGTTTGATCCAAGGACCCAAAACCGGAGCAATGGCAGGCTATTTTGAGGCCAAAGCTTACCAATGGACCGGGGCCGCTGATCGGACCAAGATGACCTGAAGCCGGGACGGGATGGATAAATGCTGAAGTTGTTTTTGCGCGAGCCCTAAGACTTGCCAAGCATTGTAACTGTCTGATATGCTTGACTCACTTTTGAGAACGTGTGCTGTGCCCGGCACACAACAATGCCATCCGGACGAACGCTCGTAACTCGCGCCGCTGATAGCCACGTTGTTCCCAGAAATCAAAAAGGAGAATCTGTGAGGGAAGCCAGGATATTAATTGAGAGTGTCGAAACATTCTATCATGTTAGCAACGAGATAAAACCAAGTCTTTTGGGCTTTACGGAAAATGAACAAGCAGAACTCGAATACTTTATATTTGATGCTGCAAATTTTTGCCAAATAGAAATTATAGCATATACAGTCTATCCTCAGGGTTATGTGATGCTTGTTAAAACGCCCGCGCCTTACGACGTGAGTGGTGATATATTGGAAAAGCAGGTCAAATCTTATTTGAGGACACCGCAGCGGTTGATATACAAGCGATTGCGCAACAATATGAAATCTGAAAGACTTAACGAACTGAAAGAAAGAATCAGAGATAAGCTTTTCAATCTCCGAGAATTTGTCATTCTTTTTGCCAGTCGATTTTCATTGAGTTATAACAAACAACATCACCGGAAAGGATCGGTATGGGAACACCGGTTTAAAAGCTATGTCGTGGAAAAGAATGTTGAATTTATGATGAATGCAATTAGCTATATACACACCAGGGCGCTTGTCATGAATACGAAGGTTGATCTTTCAGGCCTAAGATATTCTTCATGGACGAAAGCGCTTGAAGGCAGCCAGAAATGGCGAAAAAAGTATAATTCGGTTATTGAAGCGCGCAACTGGAAATTTGTAAAGATGAAAATGGATTCAATGTTTATTGTCATGACAAAACGGAAAAACATACCCAACTATGGTTCAGTTGATCAGGCGCTTGTGGAAAATGTCGTTTAAGAAGCCAATTATTGCCAGAGGCACTGGAAGATAGAGAGCGGCGGTGGCAAATGATGTATAATCAGCTGAAAAAATATGTTACGGAAAATGGGCATTTTCTTTACAGACGAACCCAAATCCGGCGCAACTTGGGGTAATTATTTCTTTCCTGCACCCTTACCCCATCGATCACCTACCTGGCCAACGAATCCACCCTGGCCGTGACCCCGCCGTCCGGCGAGTTTGGCCAGAAAATCATTGACATACTTCAAATCGTCTGTATTCGGCCTTTGACAAACGCACAAGACGGAAAAAAGACAAGCAAGAGGGTATTACCTTTGACAGAACTCGCCTAATGTTTATCTGATCCGCCGCGCCTGCGTAGGAGGGCCATGCCCGCAGAACGTTCCTGCCAGGGCGCATTTCAAAAAAGATAGATCACTATTGCGGTCGTCGTGGGGCTCCAGATCGAACAAATCCAACCAGCATCGTGGCGCCTGGCAGGGGGACTTTTTTGACGAGCCCTAAAATCCCATCTTTTCAGGGGGGCGGCGTTCGGGCACGTAGGCATGGGGGGTCTTGCCTTCATTCCAGTCTTGGGAGACGTACAGATTGCAATAGCAACTGCCGAACTCGGCGACATCCGGTTCGCGGTAAACGCATGGGCAGATGATATCGCGGTCCGCCGCCTTGTCGCCGGCTGCCAGCCGGCAGGGGCAGGCCATGTAGCCGTAGCGCGCCTTGTTGACCAGGAGTGCGTCGAGCAGTTCAAGGACGTGTTCACGTTCGTTGCTGAAATAGTAGCCCTTGGCCTCCTGGATGCGTTTCAAATTCTGGTAAAGTTGTTGGACATCCATCCTATAATCCCAGCGCCTCCTTGATCTTGTCCTCCTTGAAGCCAACGATGACTTTCTCGCCGATAATGATGGTGGGAAACGAGCATTTGGGATTGAATTTCTTGACATCGTCCAAAATCATCTTGCGTTCGTCGCCTTTGAGCAGGTCCACATCCACGAACTCATACTGAATCGTGCACTCATTCAGAAACTTTTTAGTGGATTTGCAGTGACTGCAGGTACTCAAGCTGAATATTTTAACGGATTCGTTGGCCATGGCGTTGTCCTTTCATGGATGATGCGGTTGAAGCTGTGGCGCAACCGGGTCGCCAGCGGTAGCGGCGCAATGTTTCTGTCCGCGAATGCAGTTTCTCCTGATTAATACAACTTGCGGAAGAATGCAAATTTTGCATGTTAGACTTTTCAACGCTTGACATTGGTTTTATAATTAGATAATAGCTTGTTAGTAATAATTACTATTAAGAAATAAAGCAACCGCTTTCCAAGAAGGGAGCCTGTATGGAAATCAAGAAAAAGGCAGAAAAAGAGAAAAAAGAGGTGCCTGTCAAGGATCTGACGATCTGCGACGCCACCCAGCGCATGATCACCAAGGGTCGCAATGATGGCGTTGAGACGGCCTTCGATCGTGCCACTAACATGAAGGCGTGCCCTATCGGCGCCGACTCAGCCTGCTGCAAGCACTGCTTCATGGGGCCATGCCGGCTCAACGCCAGGGATCCTTATGGAAAGGTGGGCGTTTGCGGCGCCACCATCGATACCATCATGGCGCGTAATTTTGCACGGGCCATCGCTTCGGGCGGTGCGGCGCACACTGACCACGGCATGGGCATGCTGGACCTGTTTCGAGAAGTGGTCAATGGTAAAATCAAGGATTACGAGATCAAGGATGTTCTCAAGCTCGAAGCCGTGGCCGCGTCCATCGGTATCGAGACCGAGGGGCGGTCGGTTAAGGAGATCGCCACCGATTTGTACGAGGCGCTGGAGAGCACCTACACAGCGGTTGAAGGTGAAATCCCCTTTGCCAAGCGAGTGCCTCCCAAGAC
>JABDRH010000580.1 GCA_013041835.1 Desulfatitalea sp.
CATCGGCGCCAGGCCAAAGTTGTGACTTGCGATGCGCGGGACACGCCCGAGCGGATCATCGCCGCGGTCTTTTCCGCCCTGGAAGGCGAAACGCCCACCGCAACCGAAACCGGTTTCGGAGACCGGGGCGTACGCATCACCGTACGTGCCAAATGGATTAAAGCAGACAACGACCGGCAACAGATATGCATCACCCCCATTGCCGGCCCAGAAGAGCGCACGCCCGAGTATATGCGCCGCTACCTGGCGCAAAACGGCATCGTGCTCAAAGAAGTCTTGCCCGGCGGCCGGCCCGCGGCCGGTGCCGACGGCACCTTGCTGGGCCATGCGGTGAAAGACATACTGGCGCTGACGCCTTCCGATCAGAAGTCGTTCCTTGAGGCCGTGGTGCGCCTGCTCGGCTTCTCCTACGCACCCAACGTGCCGGTCACGTTCCCCTACGCCGGCATCCAGATCCAGGCCTACGCCAACCTGGTTTCCATCCCCGGCGGCACCGAAACCCTGGTAGACTTCGGGAACCTATACGGCGACGCCCTTGCGCAGATCCGCAACAGCGGGATGGTGGTGGTCAGTATCGACGCCGGCGACGGGTACGGCACCGTCCTGCGCAAAGTGCTGACCGCCTTGGGCCGTCCTTTTGAAGACAATCCCGTCTTCCTGGCCGCCAATCGATCGGCACAGTACAACACCACCGTGGCCGTCCAGGGCCTGCTGTGCACCAACCCGGACAACCAACGCACCTTGTTCACTCCGGCCGACCTGCCCGGCCCGGTATCCGATCTGCTGAACGCGGAAGGGGTGGCGGTGGTGACGTGGTAAGAAAATAAGCCTATCAACTGGAAGGAACGCCAATGCATTATACAGGAACAGGTCGATACGCGCTCGTCATGCTGATACTGCCGGTGCTTTTGTTCGCCTGCGGTGGTCAACAGTCCCAGCAAGATGAACGTATGGCCACCGCCACGCGGGAGATCGGCGAAGCCTATATACGTCAGGGGGATTACACGACGGCTTTGCGCGAGCTGATCAAGGCAAGGGACATGAATCCAGAAGATCCTTTTGTCTACAATGACTTGGGGCTGTGCTACATGGCCAAAAAACGCATGCCCGACGCCATTGCCAACTTCAAAAAGGCCGTCGCCCTGAAGCCTTCCTACACCCCGGCCCGAAACAACCTGGGTTCGGCCTACCTGGCCGTGAAAGAGTGGGACGCGGCCATCGCCATCTTCAAGGAGATCGCCAAGGACGCCCTGTACGCCACCCCCCAATATCCGCTCTCCAACCTGGGACTGGCGCATTTTCACAAGGGCGACTATGACCAGGCCCTGCAATACTACAAAGATGCATTGAAACTGCAGCCCGACTTCGTCAATGCTTTGTTTGGCGTTGGCCGTACCTATCTATCCCTGAATCAGGGCCGACTGGCCCTGCGGTATCTGGATAGAGCCGTCCAGATCGCGCCCTCGGCCGCGGAGGTGCACTACTACCTGGCCGAAGCCTATCTGCTCACCGGTCAGATCGCCCAGGCGCGAACCTCCTATGAAACAGTAATCGACCTGGCGCCTGTCGATAGTAATTTGGCCGCAAAGGCCAAGCAAAGGCTGGAAATTATTAGATAGGATAAAGGTGCAGAACCACAAGAAAACACTCGCGGTTGCGAGTGTTTTGTTGTGGTTCTCTAAAGGATTAGAAATCAATCACACTAACAATTATCAAAATTGCCAAGCCAGACAGTTGCTTCACGAATAACGGTTTGGTCAGTTCCTGCTGTGTCCTCGAAATTTAGAGTGATTCGGATTCTGTAGCGCGCCTCTTGAAGCTCCGGCACTGCAGCAAAGCTGTATAACAACGCAAAATAACTGAGTGTAAGCTCATCACGCCTTGCTATTAGGTTACCCTTTATGTCTTCCAGCACTTGAAGAGCATCCGGATCGGTTTCAACTAATATTTGGTCAGAAATGGTATCTATATCGTCTTCAAGATCGGATATCCTTGTATCGAGGCTCTGCAATTCGGAGTTACATGTCGCATCCTCGGAGCAGTAAATCCACCCCACCTTGCGCCGGTACTCCTCCTTCGTATCAACGGACATGCAAGTAATCTCAAATTCCGCCGAACCTCCGGTAGCGATATCGATCCCCAAATTCCCACCGGTCAGCGGACCATCCAAGATCGGTGGCATAACAATCGTACCCGTTCCATCTTCGCTTGGAAGAGGTACGTATTCAATAACATAACTGGTAAGGGTTACACCCGCGGCTGTGCCACTGACAGCAAATGCAAAAGCTGCACTCACTGGAAAAAAATCCTCCGGCGTACCGTCACAATCGCTCTGTATGACATCAATTGACAGTGTTTCCTGATCTAGATCCTTAATTGACAAAGTTGCCGTATAACGCTGACCGACTTCGTCCAATAAATCCACATCGCCACAGCCACTAACGCACAACAACATCGTAAGTATTACTATCATTGCATATTTCACCTGTCGCATTGGCCAGCTCCTCCATAAGTGCCTATGAACATTTTTTATTGATGTAATGCCGTAACCTGCTCCAGCTGCACGATACGCGGCGTGATAAAAATCAGCAGCTCGTTATTCTGTACGGCATTGGTCGTGTTTTTAAAGGCCCATCCAAGTACCGGTATTTTAGACAATAACGGAAATCCGCTCTTTCCGGAATTTTCAGACTTTTTGATAATGCCGCCGATGACGATGGTGTCTCCATCATTGACTAAAAGTTCAGTCTCGGCTTCGTTGGTGGCTACAGACGGCACACCGGCGGTGACACCGGCCACATCGTTCTTGGTGATGAAGATGATCAGGGAAATACGGTCATCGGGGGTCACGTGGGGAGTGACTTCCAGCAACAGATCGATGTTTTTGAACTTTACGGACGACCCGCCCGATGAATCTCGTTCGAGATAGGGGTACTCGACGCCCTGCTTGATTTTGGCCTTCTTGTTATCTAAAGTCAAAATCTTGGGAGAAGATAGGATTTTGCCTTCTCCGGTGGCTTCAACGGCGTTCAATCTGGCATTGAGGGCAAACGGCACGCCCGATAGCCTTGAAAAGTTTATGCCAATCGACGATCCGGCCTGGGAGGGAAAATTCATGGCCATGTCCAAATTGGTTTCCCAATCCCCCAATAAGCCGGGACCATAACTCGAATCCCACTGGATTCCCAGTTCCCTGGAAAAATTTTCGGTGACCTCCACCACCCGGGCTTCGATGATCACCTGGGCGGTCACCTTGTCGATGCGCCGGACGATCTGCTCGGCTTGCTCGATCTTGGCCAATGTGTCGGTGACGATAACCTGGTTGTTCTTGGCATCGACCGTGACGCTGCCGCGGCTCGGAGTCAGGATGTTTTCGATGTGCGGCTTGATTTCCGCATCGGCATTGGAGTAGCTGACGGGGAAATATCGCGTGACCAGCGGCTCCAGGGCCTTGGCCTCTTCCCGGGCCTTGCGGAAGGACTCCAGCTTGGCCTTGCGCAGGTCATCCTCGGCCTTAAGGGTTTCCAGGGTGGCGATGCGGATGATCTGCCCCTCTTCGGCCATGCCCAATTGGTTCATGCGCAGCACCAGGTCGAGCACCTGGTCCCAGGGCACCGGCTTGTCCAGGGTCATGGTCACCTGACCGGTCACATCCCGATCGATGGCGAAGTTTTTGCCGCTCACTTCGCGCAGGATGCGAAAGACATTTTTAACGTCGGTCTGGTAAAAGTCCAGGGCAATCTTTTCACCGGTATATACCCTGGGTTTATTGCCCAGCATGGCCTGCAGTTCGGCCTCCTGCTGCTCCTTGACGGAGGGTAGCGCCTCGGGCATCGGCGCTTGTCCTATCGACGGGGCCGCCGCCATGGGTGCGCGCGTTTGCCCCAGGGCTGGGCCGGAAGGCGTCATCTCAGCCTCGGTGTCGCTGATGACCTGCTTCCAATCCGGCAGGTCGGCCCGTTCGAGCGGTTTTGGCGGAATAGCCGAGGCTTCGAAATGGATCAGCAACAGGTTGCCGCTCTGTTCGGCCACATACGGCACGGCTTCGCGCATTTCGATGGAGACGACCGATTCGGCAACCGATTTGCCGGTTTGGGTGGGAATGACGCGGTCCACGGCGCTTTTAAAGCGCGTGGTGATCAACGGCCGTTGGTGGTAGCTGGGTGTGCGGGTGTTGAGCAGCCGAACGATCAATTGTTTGGGCGAGCGCTTTTGAATGCGGTAGTCCACCGCATGGGTGGTCCCCACCACCACGGTCGACTTGCCGTTCTCCTCGCTGAAGAAATCAATTTTATTGAGCCAGGCGGTGGTG
>JABDRH010000584.1 GCA_013041835.1 Desulfatitalea sp.
ATGAGCCGCTACATGAAATACGCGCTGAACCAAATTCTGGAACTTAAAGACGGCTTTTGCCACTACAGGGTACAGAACAAGCATTTTTTGACCGAAGAGATTTTGGATGTCACGCACCTGGTCTACAGAGACGCGGCGTATGCCGAAAAAATGCTATGGATTTGCGTTCATCGCAACCCACAGCAGGTCATCCGTTCGCTGCGTTACTTTCTGACCCATGAATGCATGGCGAACTTTGTTTTCAAAATGGACGACCGCCGGGTAGTGCGCGAGACCGCCAAAAACCTGGTTTTAAAACGCTACCGCGTCGTCCTGGAACCCGGCCATGGCTGGGCCGCGCGGGTGAACGACGTCACGGGCGAGCCCCTGCTGCCCGCCGCCATGGAGCCCGAGCCCGAGCTGGACAACCTTTTAGCCCAGATCAATCACATCCTGGACGACCTGGTGGCCGGGCAGCGTGAAAAGTACAACGCCTACGAAGCCCGACTCGCCGGCCTCACCGATGCCGAACGCGCCGCCCTGTACGCCCAGGCCGCCGGCGGCGGGCTCTGGGAAGCCACCGGCGGCGGCCTCATCGACATGATCCAGGCCGCGCCCGGCGCCGTCGCAAGAATGGTCAAGGCCTTTCCCGGCATTTCCATGGGATATCTAAAGACCCTGCAACGCATCGCCCTGATGCCCGCCCGCCTGAGCGCCTTGACCGCCGAGGCCATCATGACCGGCAGCACCGGCCCCCTGGCGGCAATGGGGTCGGCGGCAATGGGGTCAAACCTTGATTTGTGATTTTACGGCAATGGGGTCAAACCTTGATTTGTGATTTTAAGCTTTCATATTTTTGTAGCAATTCACTATCTGTGGACAATCTGTCAACAATAATCTTCACCCGTCGACTGACTGCCGAATAGGTTAAACCGAAATATTCGCCAATGGAGTGGTTCGACAACCGGCCGAATTGCCATAGCAAATAGACAAGCAAATCGCGATGGTCCTTATCCAAGGGACTGATCTTTTTTGATCGGCGGGCAGATTCGATTTGAAATTCTAAAATCGCGGAAGCTTTATCCAATAATTCTTCAGGGTCAAATTCCCGCAGCATGCTATTGTGCTGAGGAAGCTCGACATTTTTGTTATCGCCTAAAAATCGTTCTTTGATTTCAGCGATAAAATTTTCGCTGCCATAAATTAATCCGTGTTTTACATCCTCCCATATACGCTTTTTCTCGTCCGAATAATACTGAACCTCGGTTCTGTAGGCTTTGTGTTTATCATCTCCGGACAACGGAGCGAATATACATTGGATCTTTAACCAGTTGGGAGGCTTGCTCTTATAGGCGTAATAAAGGTAACTGCTCCATTGGTAATCGGCCAGCCTTTCAACAATGCCGGCCCTTAGTGGATTTCGGTGAATATAACACGACAAACGTAACAAATAAGCATCATTTTGAACGATGATGCTTTTAAACCGTCCCTGAAAAAGATGCCCACCCATGTGATTGGAAATGTTGAATCTGCGCGTGTAAGTCGTCCCTAACCACTGCATCGCTTTGGACAAGTTCGCCTCAAGGGTCCTGACCAACAAATGATAGTGGTTGCTCATCAAAACATAGGCGTGGATTTCAATATTGAAACGCTTTGTTACCTCTTCTAATAGCGATAAGAAAAGAACACGGTCTTTGTCGCTGCAATAGATGGTCTGGCCACCATTGCCGCGCGACATTACATGATAAAGCGCATTGGGGTATTCTATTCGCCATTGTCGTGACATGGAGTATCAATACTGATTTTTGATGAGCATGTCAATCAAAATCACAAATCAAGGTTTGACCCCTTTTCGACTCCCCTTTTCCCTCGTGACCCCTTTTCTCGACCCCTTTTCTCTTTTCTTTACGTGCTCGATTACCTTGGCCGCGATACGCATCGGGTGGCGATTTCCAATAACCGCATTACCGGCTTGGATGATGGCTATGTCACGTCTGACTACAAAAACCGGGACACGAACCAAAAAACCAAAAAGAGCAAAAACGCATCGAGGCCGTGGAATTTATCCGGCGCTTTACAAACCCCATAGATCATGTTACCACCTGTCAGGTATTACCGGGCGGCTCAGTCCAACAAGTTTTATCCGCAATCCCGCTGTGTTAGATCATTCACCGTGCTGATAACCCTTATTGTGATTGAGCCTGTGCCGTAACACTTTTGGGGGCGGGACCACGGATAAAACTCTATACGTTGGTTTGTAGAATAGCACAAGCATTTAAGTTGCATAGGCAAAAGAATGGCAAATAAACTAAGCATAAATCTTGATATAAATGCTCCTTTGTCATACGACGAATACAAGGAGCATTGGTCCAATTTATATAAAATTGAGATCAAACTTACGGACAAGATTGGCGAGTGCGAGCACCAACTGGGAGATATTTTCTATTACGAAAATCCTTATAAAAGGCCTGAAGGTGTTTGCTTTGCCTTATTGCATGTTCTTGATCTTTACGTGTGGCGAGTTGTCCTTGGATTTCCATCGTGGAACGAAAAATCTCCCGCTATCTATCGTATTCATTGCCCTGACCACACTGGAACAATTTGGGAAATGAATCGTGTTAAAGCATAATTTTCACACAACCATTGATAGCAGGCGACGGCCAAACGCCCTGCCTGAAGCGTACGTTCTGTCCAATGAGGAAGATAAATGGAAATATCTCTATATCAGATAGATGCCTTTGCATCTGAGTTGTTTAAGGGTAATCCTGCAGCGGTTTGCCCTTTAGAAGAATGGCTGCCCGATGAAACAATGCAGTCTATTGCAGAAGAAAACAATCTATCTGAAACAGCATTTTTCCTACCAACGCTTAATGGATTTCATATCAGGTGGTTTTCTCCAAAAGGTGAAGTTGATTTATGCGGTCATGCGACCCTTGCGACGGCTTACGTTTTGTTTAATATTCTTGGCTACAAAAGGGAGAAAATCGAATTTGATTCAAGATCCGGCTTGCTGCTTGTAACCAAAAGTAATGATAGGATTATTCTGGATTTTCCGTCACAACCTCCCGTTCTGTGTGATATTCCAAACGAAATTATCAGGGCGTTTGATATAGCACCTATTGAGTGTCTGAAGTCAGAGGATTATATTGCCGTTTTTGAGCGTGAAATTGATATAGAATCAGCAAAACCGAATTTAAATCAATTGGCCAAACTGGATTTACGTGGTGTAATTATTACGGCGAAGTCCTCAAAATATGATTTCATTGCGCGTTTCTTTGCACCTAAATATGGAATTCCTGAAGATCCCGTAACAGGTTCCGCATACACACAAATTGCTCCATATTGGGCCTCTAAAAAAGGTATAAATCGATTTAGTGTTAAGCAAGTATCATTAAGGGGTGGTGAATTAACCTGTGAAATTGTCGATAATCGGGTTCTCATATCTGGAAAAGCAATAAAGTACTTTGAAGGTAAAATAAATATCGTGACATAACGCTGCTTTTGCAGCGGAGCGCAAAAAGCGCGCCCGCTGCAAAAGCAGCGTTCGAAATCTAAATGACAACTTATTCTGAGTTTCTATAGGAAATTGGTTTAAGTGCTTTATTGATGCCACTATTTGTGGTAATTTCTGTTGGAATATTGAAATGGCTCAACAGGAAAATTTCTAAATTTGATGTTCCATATTCAAAAGCGTTTACCATTGAAAGCGTTTCATTTGCTCGATCATTTTTGGAACTTTTGATGTCTTGATGCGATTGTTAACATCCTTCGTAAATCGGTCGGAAAGCAAGACAATTGTTAGGCCATCTAAACCATGCAGTGTGTATAAGATTTTTAGGTGTTGAGGCGCTCACCCGGCAAGGCACAAAAATTAAAGAATATCGCGAGATTCTGTATTTTTGTAACGCAGCCGTGTGAGATGGAAATCACCTTATTGGATGAGACAAATGCATCATTTCACCACCGTGCCACTCCGTCCCCCCTCGCGTCATGGCCGGTTTATTGTCTTAGGCGGAAAATTGTGCATTGGGTTGCGGAACAGTAGGAGGAAATAGCGTGCATATATCAGACAACGACAAGGGACATATTTACAAATGGCGCGTGTTGATCGGATGTTTTTTCTCCTATATGTTCGATGCGCTAGATATGATTGTGCTTTCCATTAGTTTGCCGTTTATCATTAAAGAATGGAAGCTTTCCCTGACCGATGCCGGATTGATTGGTACGGCGACCCTTATAGGTGTTGGGTTTGGCGGTATCCTGGCCGGTTGGATTGCAGACAACTATGGTCGCAAGAAAGTCTTATACTTTTGCTTGGCCATGTTCAGTCTTCTGACCGGAAGTCTTGCCTTTACCCACAGTTGGGCACAGCTGACGACGCTTCGGTTTATCGCCGGCTTAGGTTTGGGCGGCGTATGGGGACCCATGGCCGCGTTGATTAATGAGGCTTGGCCGCCCCACCAAAGAGGACGCGCATCAGGGGCCTTGTTGAGTTCCTTCCCGCTCGGCGTCATCATTACGGCGCTAGCAAGCCAGATCATTCTGCCGGCATATGGATGGCGGGCTATGTTCATGCTTGGCTTTTTAGGCCTGATTCCTTCGTTCTATGTCTATTTCTTCGTTCCGGAGTCGGATACATGGAAAGAGCAGAAGAAAAAGTCCGGCTCCCGAAAAGAAAAAATTTCGATCGCTGAAATCTTGGCTCCCGGCCTGATAAAGGGCACCATCCTTGGAACAATGATTGCGTTGATCAACGCCGCGTCATACTGGGGAATTGCGGTCTGGCTGCCTACGTTTCTGCTTGAGGAGAGAGGGATGGAAGTCGCCCAGATGGCGAGCTTCATCACGTATCAAAATATCGGATACCTTCTTGGCTTTCTAGTGAGTGGCTATCTGAAAGATAAGATCAATGATAGACTGCTGATGGGGATCATGTTTCTGATGGGCGGCACCTTTGTTTCCTCCATTGTGATCATCAGAGACATAACAATATTGTCTTTCTCGGGATTTATTGTCGGTTTGTTCTATTCAGTCGGTACCCCTATGATGACCTATTTCAGCTCAATCTTCCCGACAAGGGTTCGGGCTTTGGGAGTTGGAACCTGTTTTAATGTCGGTCGAGGAATATCGGCATTGGCACCGGTGACTTTAGGCGCTATTGCCACTAAGTATGATATAGGTACCGGTATCATGGTGTGTGGTGCTTTATTCGCTTGCGGCGCTGTCGTTTGTGCATTCCTCCCGAAGCCGCTTGAATCGGTTGCCGGCGAAGATATCCGCGAAACCAGCTTCAGCATGAAAGAATGTCCAATGGTGAGCAAGACGGAACAGCAAGGTTAGGGTTCTCGGCATAAAAGAAGCAAATTAAAACAGAAAGAGAGATAAGAAATGTACACAAATCGCGATGAGATAAATGCGCTCTTTGATTTAAAAGGCCAGGTGGCCGTTGTTACCGGCGGCGGCAGCGGAATAGCTCAGGCAATCGCCATGGGTTATGCTGCGATGGATGCCAAAGTGGCCATTCTTGACATGAGTCAGGAAAACATGGACAAAACGGCCGCGCTGTTTGAGGAAAACGGGCACTGTGTTGTGACCAAACACTGCGACATCGCGGATGCCGGAAGGGTAAAACAGGTGTTTTCAGAGGTTGTTGCAGAGCTTGGCCCGGTGGATATTTCGGTCAACAGTGCCGGTATCACCCTGGCAAAGCCTTCAATCGAAACCACTGCAGAAGAATTTTCCAGAATCATCGAAACCAATGTTACTGGTACGTTCAACTGCTGCAAGGCGGCAGCCGAGAGCATGATCCCCAGAAAAAAGGGCAAGATCATCAATATCGGCTCGATACGCGGCAGCATCGGCGTGGAATGGGGGATGGCTGCCTACTGTTCCAGCAAGGGCGGGGTCCACATGCTGACGCGTCAGTTAGCGGTCGAATGGGCAAAATACGGCATCTGCGTCAACTGTCTGGTCCCCAATCTCACCATTACGCCGATTTCAAAGTATATACAGCAGAACAAACCCCGCTATGAGTTCTATCTGTCCAGAATCCCCATGGGGCATCCCGGATATCCCGAGGACTTTGTTTCCGCAGCCATTTTTCTAGCCGGCGCCGGCTCCAATTACGTATCCGGACAGCTTTTGTACATTGATGGCGCAGCTTTTGTTGGATAGTCATAAAAAAATGTGACATGGGGACGGTGCGTTTCTCTACGGTCGGGGGGACTGAAGTTGGACGCGGATTGCAATCTCCTGGATTCGCTCATGACCAAATATTCTGGGTTTGAACACTCACAACCATCGGAATCACCGGTAGCGCTACCGAAGGCAGACGATCATTTATCCGATATGACCGTATTGAAAAATTGGCGTGATGAATACGCAAAACGATCCCTATCCGCGCTGGCAGGGTAATATTATGAAAATTCTCCATACATCCGACTGGCACATCGGCCGAACCCTTTACGGCAGAAAACGCCATGAGGAGTTCGAGGCCATTCTGACCTGGTTGGCGGAAACGATTCAGCAGAATGAAATCGATGCCCTGCTGGTGGCGGGTGACGTCTTTGACACCAGCACTCCGAGCAACCGCGCCCAGGAGCTTTATTACCGTTTCCTGTGCCGGGTCGCCACGTCATCCTGCCGGCACGTTGTTGTCGTGGCAGGTAACCATGATTCACCTTCGTTCCTTAATGCCCCCAAGGAGCTGCTCAAGGCCCTTGATGTCCACGTGGTCGGCAGTGGCACTGAATCCCCGGAAGACGAAGTCCTGGTGCTCCGTAATGCGCAGGACGCTCCGGAATTGATTGTCTGTGCCGTACCTTACCTTCGCGACCGGGATATCCGCGTGGCCGAAGCGGGTGAGAGCGTCGAGGACAAGGAGCGGAAACTGATTGACGGCATCCGCACGCATTACGCCGACGTCGCAGCCTTTGCCGAACAGCAGCGTGAGGAATTCGGAGGCGAAATTCCCATCGTCGCCATGGGCCATCTGTTCACCGCCGGCGGACAAACCGTCGACGGCGATGGCGTGCGCGAACTCTATGTTGGCTCCCTGGCTCATGTGACAGCCGGGATTTTCCCCGCGAGTTTTGATTACTTGGC
>JABDRH010000023.1 GCA_013041835.1 Desulfatitalea sp.
CGGTGATGTCGGCGCCCATGCGCCGCAACTCGCTCACATGGATGAAGCGGTTTTCGAAGATGGTTTCACTGATCAGGCAACTGCCCCGGGACACGGCCATCATCACCATGAACTGGGCCTGCATGTCGGTGGGAAAGCCGGGATAGGGCAGGGTTTTCACGTCCACGCTGTTGATGACGCCCGCACCCTGAACGCGGATCGACTTGTCCTGGACATCGATGACGGCGCCGGCCAGCCGCAATTTATGAATCATCGCCTCCAAATGTGCCGGTTCGGTTTGCAGCAGGGTGACATCCCCACCGGCCAGGGCCGCGGCCGTCATGAATGTGCCGGTCTCGATACGGTCGGGGATGATGGTGTGGTCGATGGGCTGTAGCGCGTCGACCCCGTCGATGACGATCTCAGGCGTGCCCGCGCCGTGAATCCGGGCACCCATGCGGTTGAGCACATCAGCCAGGGCCGTGACTTCAGGCTCGCAGGCGGCATTGCGCAACACGGTGGTGCCATCGGCCAAAACGGCGGCCATCATGAGATTTTCCGTGCCGGTCACGGTCACAACGTCGAAATAGATCTGTGCTCCTTTGAGCCGGTGGCAGTCGGCCGTCACGTAGCCATGCTCCAATTCGATGCGGGCGCCCATCAGGGACAACCCCTTGAGGTGCAGGTTGATGGGCCGGGCGCCGATGGCGCATCCGCCGGGCAGGGACACCCGCGCGCGCTTGAGGCGCGCGATCAGCGGTCCCAGCACCAGAATGGAGGCCCGCATCTTGCGCACCAGGTCATAGGGCGCCTCGTGGTTGTTGAACCCGGCGCCGTCCACGCTCACGGTGTGGCCCTGTTCATCACAGCGGGCGCCCAAGTGTTCGAGCAGTTTAATGGTGCTGCGGATATCCACAAGCCGCGGCACGTTGCTGAACGTGCTGGGACCGTCGGCGAGCAAAGCCGAAATCAAAATGGGAAGAGCGGCGTTCTTGGCGCCGCTGATGGTCACCGTGCCGTTGAGTCGATGGCCGCCCTGGATGAGGATTTTATCCATACGTTCCTACTCCCAAAAGGAAAAAGCGCTCCTTCCTTCATGGAAGAAGCGCCTTGTCTTTGTTAAGGCGATTTCTGTCAAAGAATATACCCTCTTGCCTGTCTTTTTTTCCGTCTATCGACTAAACCCATCGCTGCTGATGATGCAAATGCGTCAGGCACTAGTGGTGGTCCCCCCCTTTGCCTTTGGCGGTATCGACGGCGGCCTTGATGATGCAGTAGGTCATGCCCATGCCAATGATGGAAAGCGCGTACCACAAGCCGCCGTGAAAAACCACGTGGCCCATGTCCCAAATCCATTCAAAACTAATCGGTAGCATCGTTCCTTCCTCCTAACGGCCTGGGTTATGCCGTGGCCGGCTCGGGCGGCGCCGCCGAGGTCTCGGGGGCCGCTTCCGGCACCGCTTCTGGCGGGGCGGCAATAGGGTTCAACTCCCGCTCCTGGGGAAAAATGGGCAAGTAGCGGTAAGAGATCATGATCAGAATAACGCCGTAGGCCAACGGCAAGATGGTGGTGGCCACCTCCTGCCAACTGGGCATGTACAAGGCCCATTCGTCAAAGGGCATGACCGGCGCGGCCATGGTCTGCAGCACCATGACCCAGCGGTTGAGGCAAACGCCCACAATGCCGAGGAACATGGCCAGCACACGCAGTTTGGCATTTTCCCGGGTGGGCCTGAAGATCAACAGCAGTCCGGGCAGCCAGCCGCAAATGATGATCTCGGTAAAGAGAATCAACTGCGTGTACAGGGCATTGTTCTGGTAGAAGAACTGCCACTGAAAGCCCAGGGCGGGCGCGGTGTCCACCATCCAGTAGATGGTGTCGATGGTCTTGGCGATGATGTAGGTAAAAATCATCCAGCCCGAGATTTTGGCCAGCAGGTGAACCACCTTGTCCTTGACCAGCTTTTTGCCGGTGATCTTTTCAGTCAGCCAGGTGATGAACAACGTGAACGAGGGACCGTAGGCGGCCGCCGACCAGGTGTAGAGGAAAAACGTAAAGGGCCAGATGAGGATATGCTCACGGAAGGCAAAGGGGCGTCCGAAGAGCACGCCGGCCACGCCACCCAGCGATCCCTGGTGAAAACAGGAGAGAAATGCCCCCGTGGCGGCGAATACCGCCATGGCCGAGTGCATGGTGTGGCTCAGGTTATGAAAGAAGGGCACCCGGTCCAGTTGCCGGTTCTCCAAAACCAGGGGAATGTATTCGATGGTGAGCACGGCGAAGTAACAGCTCAGGCAGAAGGCCACCTCGGTGAGCATGGAGTGCACGTTGGCGTGCCAGAAGATGAACCAACTGCGCAGCGGCTGGCCAACGTCGATACCCAAAATCAACAAGGCCGAGCTGTAGCAGATGAAGCCGATGAGCACGGCGTAGTTGATGATGTTCTTTAACTCGCCCTTGCCGATGATATACTTGAGAAAGCCGGAAAAGAAGGCGCCGCCGCCCAGGGCGATCACCGCCAGGTCGGCCCAGATCCACAAGGCGAAGCCGTAGTAGTCGTTCATGTGGGTCACGTTCAGGCCTTTGAACCAGCATAGCAGCATGGCGTAGACGCCCCATAGCAAAACGAGGCCGACGATGGAAAGGGCCAAGAGAAATTTCCACAGGGCACACCGTTTGACGCCCTCGGGTATCAGTGCAGAATCCATAAGGTTGTGCTCCTTGTTCTCCTTACAATGGGCTATCGCCCCTTAAATGATTCCTTGTCATCATCTTATCCG
This sequence comes from Desulfatitalea sp., assembly GCA_013041835.1. Taxonomy (GTDB): domain Bacteria; phylum Desulfobacterota; class Desulfobacteria; order Desulfobacterales; family Desulfosarcinaceae; genus Desulfatitalea. The sequence goes on from JABDRH010000023.1 coordinate 2,761, forward strand.
TGGTGTTCGGGCACGCCCAAGGCCTCCGGTTTTTCATCCGACAGGTAGTTGTCGCCGGCCCGGCGCACCCACGGACGATCAGACAAGTAGTACACCTTGGTATTGGTGCCCAGCCGTTCCAGCAGCCTGAAGGCTCTCGGATTTTGAGATTGTCCGATGATGGGAATGCCCGCCGCGTTGTGAACCACATGGGGATTGGGTTTGAC
>JABDRH010000594.1 GCA_013041835.1 Desulfatitalea sp.
CATGCTGTCCTTGCCTGAGAGCAGCGGAATTTCATAGGCCAGACTCAACTCGCGCAGCGCACGGCAGGCGCGGACCAGTTGGGCCGCCTTAAACCGGCCGTCCGGGTTGGCATCGGGATCGTACACAATAGTGGGCCAGCAGAAATTGTCCACGCCACCGATGTGGTCGAGATCGCCGCCCACCGCAATGAGCCGCCGGACGGCCTCGTCCATGGTGCAGGTGGTCATGTGATAGGCATCGATACGCGAATAGAAAGGCAACAGGGCCTGGGAAAAAGCCAGGCCGGTTTCCGAAGCAAGCACCGGCCGCAACACGGCCGCGTCCGAGGGGATGTCGCCCTCGGCGCCCACCAGGGGCTTGATTACACTGGTGCCCTGCACTTCATGATCATACTGCCGGGCCACCCACGCTTTGGAACAGATGTTGGGGCGTGCCAGCATTTCCAGCAACAGGTGATTAAAATCCGAAGGCGCGCTCAACACCGGCTCATATAACCCACGATCCTCCGGATCTCGCCATATCGCCTCGAATTGCCATTGCGGAAAGCCGGCGGTCAATAGATCCAGGTCCACGTAAGCGCAGGGTTTGCCTTCGTATGAAATGTGCAGTTTGCCAGAATCGGTAAATTGTCCGATAACGGTGCTCTCTACCGCATGTTGCGCAGATAATTGCATGAAACGTTGCCGATGCTCCGGTGCAACAGCCACCGTCATACGCTCCTGGGACTCGGAGATCCAGATCTCCCACTGATCGAGGCCGTCGTATTTCAGCGGCACCTTTTCCAGTTCGATGGCCACGCCATTGGAAAAACGCGCACTTTCGCCCACCGAGCTGGAAAGACCGCCCCCGCCGTTGTCGGTGATGAAACGAATCAACCCCTCGTCACGGGCCGCCAGAAGAAAATCGTGCATTTTCTTCTGGGTGTATGGATCCCCGATCTGAACATGGCCGGCGGGCGTATGTTCGGAAAAGGTTTCTGACGAGGCCGTCACGCCATGGATGCCGTCCTTGCCCACCCGGCCGCCGCACATGATGACCAGGTCACCCGGAAAAATGGTCTTTTGATCCGAGGGCTGCCCGTTCACTTCGGCCGGCATGATGCCCAGGGCCGTTACGAATACCAGGCACTTGCCCATGTATCCGTGATCGAAAAGCACCTGGCCGAAAGGGGTGGGGATGCCGCTTTTGTTGCCACCGTCGCGTACGCCTTCGATGACGCCGTCCAGCAGGCGCCGTGGGTGCAGGTGGGGCTTCAGGTCGCCGGCATAGTCCCGGTGGCCGACACAATAACCGTAGCTGCCCATGATGAGGCGCGATCCCAGGCCTGTGCCCATGGGGTCTCGGTAGATGCCGACAATGCCGGTGATGGCGCCGCCGTAAGCTTCCATATTGGAAGGCGAATTATGGGTTTCACCAGTGATGGTGTAGTAATGCGACTCGTCGAATCGCCCCACACCGGCATTGTCCCACAGCACCGACACGACCCAGGGTTTTCCCTTTTGCAGGGCGAGCGTGGGCGTTTCGATGCAGGTTTTAAAAAGGCTGTCGATCACTTCGGTCTGGTCCGTGGTCCGATCGGTGTAGTGAAATCGGCCGCGAAACGTGTTGTGGTTGCAATGATCACTTCGGGCTTGGGAAATATACTCCAACTCCACATCCGTGGGATCTGCCAGGCCGATGGCCGCGCGCTCGAATCGAACCCGGGGATCAAGAAAGTATTCTCGGATAGTGGGAATGTCCGCCGGGTTGAGGGCCAGATTTCGCTTGTCGCTCAACCGCCGCAAGGTCTCGTCGCTGTCAATGGGTAGGACGGTCAGCGTCGGGGTGTGGTTTAACCGTACCTTGGGAATAATATAGCCGATGCCTACTTCGGATTGCCACTGCTCGGCGCTGAAAACTTTCCACTGCTGAACAATGTCGTTGGCCAGCAGTTGGGATGCGATGGTCTCCACCTGATTTCGCGTCAGTGTGGCGCCCTGTAGGCAAAAACGCCGGGAGGTGTATACGGATTCTTCCCTTGAAAATCGCACACCCAGCAGATCCTCCATGGCCTCTACGGCAGTGGCGCCGGCATTGTCACGAACACCAGGCCTGAAGCCAACCCAGATGTGCCAATCCGCCGGTACGTCGAGCGGTGTCAGCGAGGAGAGCTGGATTACGGGATTGGTGAAGATCTCCAACTGCGACCGCCGCACCTGGTTTTCCGTCAGGGAGGCGTCGATGGTGATAACATGCACGGTTCGAACAGCGTCGGTTTGGATGCCGAAATACTCGCGCGCCTTGCGGGCCAAGCCGGCTCCTTCGGCATCGTGCAGATCGGGCTTGAGGGTGATTTCGATTCGACTCGGCATGCCGGCCTCCAATGATCAGACGATAAAAGCGTCTGCTAAAACCAGGTATAGATGATATCGTTATAAAGCACGAAGATCATCAGTAGAAGCAGTAAAAACATGCCGATCTGCTGCGCCGTCTCACGAACCCGGATACTGACCGGCTTGCGTTGCACAGCTTCGATGGCGAAAAAAAGAAGATGTCCGCCGTCCAGCACCGGAATGGGAAACAGGTTGATGACTGCCAGGCTGACGCTGATGAAACCGATGAAGTAGATCAGTTGCATCACGCCCTGCCGGGCCTGCTGGTTGGCCATTATTGCAATGCGGATCGGCCCGCCGATGGCTGACGTCGACACTTTACGTTCCGATAGTTTGACGAAAAAGCGGCCGGATTCATAAATTACCATCCATGTCTGATCCAGACCGAGCACAATGGCCTGTCCCAATCCCACCGGCACATTGATTTTGTCCGCTTCGGGAATGGAGAAATCCGGTCTTAGTATCCCAATGCGATACACGCTCTGTTGGGTTCCCAGCGCATTCTTCTCTTGTTTTTCTACGGGTTTGATCTCCACTTCAAAAACATCTTCACCGCGCTGGATGGTAAAGGTCATCGATTTGCCCTGGGACTGGGAAACGATATCCTGCATGGCTTCCCAGTAATCAATGGGACTGCCGTCGATGGCGATGATCCGGTCCCCTTTTTCAATACCGGCTTTTTGAGCGGGCATGTCTGGTAGGGTTTCAGCCACCATGGCGCTGATGGGCCGGTGCCCTTGAATGCCTATATCGTAATAAGTGATGTCATCGCCATAGACATCTTTGGCGTGCTCTTGTTTGGGCCGCACCGTATAGGTCAATTCAGAACCATTTCGTGTGATATCAATGGTCAGCGGGCCGCCTTGGCTTTCGTCCAGAACGGCGTTAATGTCTCGCCACGATGCAATGGGGTTGCCATTGATGGCCTGAATCCGATCGCCTTCCAGCATACCGGTTTCTTGGGCCGGACTCTGTTTTTCCACATGGCGCACGTAAGGCTTGATGTTGGCGATGCCGGTGATGTACGTACCGCCGGTAAAAATAAGTATGGCAAACAAAATATTGAAGATCGGCCCTGCGGCCACAATCAAGGCGCGCTGCCCCACGGGTTTGTGTGTAAAAGATAGCGGCAGATCTTCAGGCGGAATGGGGGCATCGGGTTCCTCGCCCATCATCTTCACATAGCCGCCCAAAGGTATCAAAGAGAGGCGGTAATCCGTACGCCCCATCGTTTTGCCGAAAATACGCGGGCCGAAGCCCAGGGAAAATCTCTCCACGCCCACGCCAAAAAGCCGCGCAACCACGAAATGCCCCAGTTCATGGAAAAAAATCAGTACGCCCAAAACGATAATAAAATGAAAAATGGTGTCAATCATGGTGCTTCATCCTTGGTGTCTTCTGCCGGCCGCCATGCCGGCATTGTCGTCGGAAGCCCCGCGCCGGATGTTTTCGTTTTGATGCGGTCTTTATTCATATGCGGGCAGGCGGCATTGTATTAAATTGCGGCGAACTGATCAACCTTGCGTTTCGCCTTCTGGCGCGCCCACTCATCGTCCGCCAATATGGCGGCCAAATCAGGCATATCCGTGGAACGACACGCCGCCATGGTCTCCTCAATAATCACCGGGATATGCGAAAAGCCTATCTTGCCGGACAAAAATGCCGAAACGGCAACCTCATTGGCTGCATTAAGCACGGCCGGCAAGGTGCCTCCCGTCCGGCAGGCTTCAAAGGCCAACCGCAGGCAAGGAAAACGTTTGAGATCGGGGGGTTCGAAAGTGAGACAGCCCAATGCGGAAAAATCAGGCAACGGCTGCTGAAGCCCTAGCCGATCGGGATAGGCAAGCGCATAGGCGATTGCCTGTTGCATATCGGGTATACCCATCTGAGCCATGACCGAGCCATCACAGAACGCGACCATGGAATGTACGATGCTCTGAGGATGCACCAATACTTGGATACGATCAACCGCCATGTCAAACAGCCACCTGGCTTCAATCACTTCCAAGCCCTTATTCATGAGGGTCGCCGAGTCAATCGTGATTTTTTCCCCCATCTGCCAGTTGGGATGTTTGAGCGCCTCTTCAGGAGTGACGCCGGAAAATCGGTTTGCCGGCAATTCCCTGAAAGGACCTCCCGAGGCGGTAATGATGAGTTGATCGACCCTGTCAATGCGTTCACCCTGCAAGCATTGGAAGATGGCGCTGTGCTCGCTATCCACCGGCAGAAGGCGAACGTTGTTGGTTTTTACAGCTTGGGTGACCAAATGGCCAGCCATTACCAGGGTCTCTTTGTTGGCCAGGGCAATATCCTTTCCAGCCTCGATGGCGGCCATGGTCGGCGCCAGGCCGGCGGCGCCAACCATGGCGCCAACCACCATATCCACGTCCGGCAGCGCCGCAGCAGCGGCATATCCTTCTGATCCATAAAGAATTTCTACCGCACACCGACCTTGCAATCGCTGCTGTAACTGCACGGCTGAGGCTTCATCGTAGACCACGGCCAACCGGGGTTGAAAGGCCAGTATCTGATCGGAAAGCCGATCCACATTGTTTTTGGCCGCCAAGGCTTTCACCGTGAAACGGTCGGGAAACTTTTTGACGATCTTCAACGTGCTGTTGCCAATGGAGCCGGTGGCCCCAAGAATGGCGAGGGATTTCATATCGGCAAACATTCCTTGAAAATGTAGGCAGTGGGGGCAGCGAAAAGGATGGCATCAATGCGGTCCAGGAAGCCGCCGTGACCTGGAAGCAAATTTCCGGAATCCTTGACATCGGCGACGCGTTTGAACTCGGATTCAAAAAGATCACCGGCCTGACCCGATACGCCCACAACCAAGGCAAATGCCAGTGCATAGGACAAGCTGATCCGGTCAAAGAGCAGCAAAGCATACCCCAGGCTCAACAGAACGCCGGCGGCCAGTCCCCCGATAGATCCTTCTACGGTCTTTTTGGGGCTTACCGCCGGACACAGTTTGTTGCGACCGAAATACGTGCCGGCATAAAAAGCGCCTGTATCCCCCCCGCTAACGACCAGCAGCAAAAGCAACACCCAATGAATGCCCGAATTACTTCTATAAAGCAACACGGCAAAGGAGAGCAGCAATGGAATATAGATTACGCCAAAGACCTGCTTTAGTACAACCATGGGCGCATCGGTGCTCGTTTTGAATCTGAAAATGGACAGGGTTGCCGCGCCAATGGCGCTGATTGCCAGCAGTATAGCTGCGGTATCGGAATGTCCGAAACCCGCTGAAACGGGAATGCCTACACCAAAGAGATAACCCCAAAAGGGATAGTACCAGTTTACTTTAGGTATGTGGTCCGAGAAAACAATACGGTAGTATTCCCATTGGGCGACAACGGAAACGGATGCAATAAGAAATGTAAAAAGAAGCAATCCGCCCTTTAGGATCAGCGTCAGAAGAAGCGGCAGGATAATAACGGCGGTAAGCCAACGCTTGGCATGCATGATGAACCCTAGCTCCCAATGTTGCAACATTGAGGTTCGTTGTAACCGCCGGTCGATTCCGCTGCGTCAATCACTTGTTGATTTGCTCACCTTTCCAAAACGGCGTTCTCTGTTCTGGTACTCCTTAAGGATGGAAACAAATTCGTCGGCAGTAAAATCCGGCCAGAGGGTCGGTGTCACAAACAGTTCGGCATAGGCCAGTTGCCACAGCAGGAAATTGCTGATACGCATTTCTCCGCTGGTACGAATCATGAGGTCCGGATCAGGGAGTTCTCTAGTATAAAGATGGTCTGCCACCGTGGCCTCATCGATGGTGTCCGGGTTCAAAGTGCCCGCGGCAGATTTAAAGGCGATGCGGCGCACCATTTCCGTAATTTCCGTTCGGCCACCATAGCTGAGCGCCAGATTCAGCAGCATCCCGTCATTTCCACGAGTCGTCTTCAGCACGCGGGCGATGACGGCTCGCACATCTTCGGGCAGCCGATCGATCTGGCCGATGATTCCCAGGCGAATATTATTTTCTTGCATCTCGCGCTCCTCACTATTGAGCAAGCGCTTAAACAAGCCCATCAGGGCATGGATCTCCGACTCGGGACGCTGCCAATTCTCGGTTGAAAAGGCGAAGAACGTAAGCACGCCAATTCCCATTTCACGAGAAATCCGAACGATCTGTCTCACCGTTTCCGCGCCTTTTTCATGCCCTTTGACACGATTAAGGAGTCGTTTCTTGGCCCACCGGCCATTGCCGTCCATGATGACAGCCACATGGCGCGGTAGTTCGGCAATATTCAATCGGTGCGTGTTTGAAGTATTAGAACTCAAGGATCTCTTTCTCTTTTTCCTTGTATATCTCGTCTATCTGCTTAATATATTCATCGGTGATCTTTTGGATCTGGTCCTGAGCTTTGAAGGCGTCATCTTCGGAAACGTCGCCGTCTTTTTTGAATCCCTTGATCAGTTCGTTGGCATCACGGCGAATATTGCGAACCGCCACCTTGTACTCTTCGCAAGTCTTGTGGACCATTTTAACCAGTTCTTTACGGCGCTCTTCGGAAAGTGGCGGAACGGCAATGCGTATCAGCTTGCCGTCATTGGACGGCGTCAGCCCCAAATCAGACTTGAGAATCGCCTTCTCAATGTCCTTGATGGCGGAAACATCCCAAGCCTGAATGGTTATCAGGCGACTTTCCGGCACCGCGATGGTGGCCATCTGGTTCAGTGGCGTCGGTGTACCGTAGTAATCCACTTTGATGCCATCCAAAAGCGTTTGCGAAGCCCGACCGGTACGAATGCGTTTTAGTTCGGTTTTCAACGCCGTGATGCTCTTGGCCATCCGATCCCGAGTCTCTTGATACGTTTCTTCAATCATGGCATTTCACCTCGATGGGGGATTGTCTTTGATATGTTGTTTTGAAAACGGCGCATGCCATTCAGATGTAGATTTTAATGCGCGTGGTTCAGATAAAGTTCAGCATGCGGAAAGCATCGTATGATGCATGGGGCCGATGAAAAACCGAACGATCCGACCTAAATCCGGGCGCCTGAAAATACGAACTGATGTTTGCCGGTAACCCTAATTTCCAATCAGGGTACCTACCCGCACGCCGGAAGCCACCTTGAATATATTCCCGGCTTGTTTCAGATCGAAAACGACAAGCGGCAACTGGTTGTCCATGGCCAAAGAAATGGCCGTCATGTCCATGACCTTGAGTTGACGCTCCAGAACCTGCATATAGGAAATTTGCGAGATGAACTTGGCATCCGGGTGAACGACGGGGTCCGCATCGTATAGGCCATCTACCTTGGTGGCCTTGAGCAATACTTGGGCATGTATCTCCTGTGCCCGCAACACGGCGGCGGTATCGGCGGTGAAATAGGGATTGCCCGTTCCGGCGGCAAAGATCACGACACGTCCTTTTTCCAAATGGCGCAGCGCTCGGCGCAGGATATAGGGCTCGGCCACTTCGTGCATGGAGATAGCCGTTTGCACCCGGGTCTGGATGCCTGCTTTTTCCAATGCATCCTGCAAGGCCAAGCTGTTCATCACCGTGGCCAGCATGCCCATGTGATCGGCGGAGGTACGCTCCATGCCGAATGATGTGGCCTTAACGCCGCGAAAAATATTCCCGCCCCCCACCACGACTGCAATATCAATTCCGGCTTCATGGGTCGTTTTGATCTCCTCGGCCACATAGGAGAGCATCTCCGGTGCGATGCCGAAGGCCTGCTCTCCCATGAGCGCCTCACCGCTCAACTTGAGGAGAATACGCTTATAAGCAGTCTGAGCCAATCTATTCAGTCCCCACCTGAAATCTGGCAAAACGCTTGATATCGATCTTTTCACCGGTTTTGGCGATCACCTCGTTAAGATAGTCGCTGATGGTCTTGTCCGGGTCGCGGACATAAGCCTGGTTCATCAAACAACTTTCCTTATAAAACTTATTCAACTTGCCATCGACGATCTTCTCGATCATCTTCTCCGGCTTGCCGGTTTCAACGGCTTGTGCCCGAAAAATCTCGCGTTCACGTTCTAAAATGTTCGGTGGCACATCCTCGGGTGTAATGCCCACGGGGTTGGCCGCTGCAATATGCATGGCCAGGTTTTTCGCAAACTCGATAAAGTCGTCTGTTTTGGCCACAAAGTCGGTTTCGCAATCGACTTCGACCATCACGCCGATTTTGCCTCCCATGTGTATATAGGACTGGATGGTGCCCTCACTGGTAGCCCGGCCGGCCCGCTTGGCCGCGGTTGCCAAGCCTTTTTTACGCAGAAAGTCAACCGCCTTTTCCATATCACCATCGCACTCGGTCAACGCCTCTTTACAATCCATGATGCCGGCGCCGGATTTCTCTCTGAGCGCCTTGACCATTGCTGCACTAATTTCAGCCATCTTCCGAAACTCTCCTGTCTATTCGGTTTCCGTGGAAACCGTTGCGTTTTCTTCCTCAGCACCTTCGGCAGGCGCACCCTCTTCTTCGGTTTTACGGATAATCTCGACAATCGGTCCTTTGCTGCCGTCCGAGATCACCTTTCGTTCACCGGGTTTCAGATCGGCGGATGCCGTCTCGATCTCCGTGGGTTCATCCTGAGCCTTGTCGGCGTCGGCTTGTTGTCGCTCTTTGAACTGCTGCTGACCTTCAAGACAGGCATCGGCAATTTTGGAAGAAACCAACCGAATGGCCCGGATGGCGTCATCATTGCCGGGGATAACATAGTCCACCTCGTCGGGATCGCAGTTGGTGTCGACAATCGACACGATGGGAATCCGCAAACGCCGCGCTTCACGAACGGCGATGGCCTCATTCTTGGGATCGATGACAAACATGGCACCGGGAAGTTTCCCCATGTTGCGGATGCCGCCCAAGGTGCTGTCAAGCTTGGTGCGCTCCTTGCCCATTTTCAGACGCTCTTTTTTGGGGAACAGGTTGATCGTGCCGTCCAACTCAATGGTATTGAGGTAGTTGAGTCGATCAATGCTCTTTTTGATGGTCTGAAAATTGGTCAACATGCCACCCAACCAGCGGTTTTGCACATAGAACATTTCGCACCGGTTGGCCTCTTCGTAAATAGATTCCCGGGCCTGCTTCTTAGTACCGACGAAAAGCACCGATTTTCCGCGGCTCACCGAATCTACGATAAAGTCATACGCCGTTTTGAACATGCGCACCGTCTTTTGCAGATCGACAATGTAAATCCCATTGCGCGCACCGAAAATATACGGCTTCATTTTGGGGTTCCAGCGCTTGGTTTGGTGACCGAAATGGACACCGGCTTCCAACAACTCTTTCATGGTGACGTATGCCATTCGCATTGCTCCTTAACCGTTGGTTTATCCTGCGCCCGTTTCAACCCCGGTTCCGACTTTTTGATGGAAAGCACCGGGAACCGAGTCCGCGGGCGTGTGAGTTGGGTCTTAAAATCGGAATTTTGTAACAAAATTCAACCAATCCTGCAACATTTTTTTCAGCGCCAACGCGTGTCGCACCTGTCCCTACCTCTTATGGATCTGGACGACGCGATCATGGCCGCCGAGATCCTTGTGGCAGACGATATGATCATATGCATCAACCTGGCGCACCAAGTCTGCGACGGCCGAGCACTGATCGTGGGCGATCTCTATGAACAGCACCCCTCCGGCCTTCAATCGCCGATGCGCCTGGCTTACGATCTGCCGGATCGCCCCCAAGCCATCTTGTCCGCCGTCCAACGCTACGATCGGCTCGAATTGATAAATATCCGTAGGCAGCCTTTCAAGGTCGCCGGTGCGAATATAGGGTGGATTGGTGACAATGATATCGAATAAATGCCGATCAGCCGTCAGTGCCTCCAGCCAATGGCCGACCATGAAGGTCAACCGATCCTCCACGCGATGATGGCGCGCGTTGTTCCGAGCGGTTTGAACAGGCAGCCAGGAACGATCGGTTGCCAGACAACGCAACCGGGGCCGTTCGTGTGCCAATACCACACTGATAGCACCTGATCCAGTGCCCAACTCAAGCAGCGTGTTTGCGACAGTATCCGCGTCAGGCAGATGGCGCAATGCATGTTCCACCAGACACTCCGTGTCAGGCCGAGGTATCAACACGTCCGGGGTAACCTGGAAACGCAGGGACCAAAACTCCTTTTCCCCTGTGATGAAAGCCACCGGTTCATGTTGGCTGCGGCGCTTGATCGACTGCTTGAAATCCCTTAATTCATCGCTGTTTAACGGTTGATCATGCCGCAAGTAAAGATCGATGCGTTGACAGCCTAAAGTGTGTGCCAGGAGCGTTTCGGCATCGACCCGAGGGCTCTCCAGCCCTTGCCGTTTAAAATAGGCAACCGTCCATTGTACCGTTTTCAGAACTGTCCAGGCAGCTTCATCACCCCGCGGTTCAGTGGGCATTTTGAAGTGCCTGGGCCTGATAATAGGTGACCAGCGCATCGATGACTTCGTCAAGATCTCCTTGCAATATGGCCTCGAGTTTGTACAGCGTCAATCCGATGCGGTGGTCTGTCACGCGTCCCTGGGGAAAGTTGTATGTGCGAATACGCTCGCTGCGGTCGCCACTGCCGACCTGGTTTTTGCGCTCCTGGGACCGTTTGGCGTCCTGCTCCTGGGTCATCTTGTCGAGCAAGCGGGCACGCAACACCTTCATGGCCTTGGCTTTGTTTTTGTGTTGGGACTTTTCGTCCTGGCAGCTGACGACCAATCCGGTGGGCAGGTGGGTGATACGCACCGCGGAATCGGTTGTATTGACCGATTGGCCGCCCGGTCCAGCGGAACGAAACACATCGATGCGCAATTCATTGGGGTCGATCGCCACCTCCACATCCTCGGCCTCGGGCAGCACGGCAACTGTCACCGCTGAAGTATGTATTCGACCCTGGGTTTCGGTAGTGGGCACACGTTGGACGCGATGTGTGCCGCTTTCATACTTTAGTCGGCTGTATGCGCCCTTGCCTTTAACCAGAACGATGATTTCCTTGACACCGCCCACGCCGGTGGCGTGCAGATCCATCACTTCGATTTTCCAATTGAGCGATTCGGCGTACCGGCTGTACATTTTGTACAGATCACCGGCAAAGAGGCCAGCTTCGTCGCCGCCGGTGCCTGCCCGTATTTCCAGCAGCACGCTTTTTTCGTCCAGAGGATCTCTGGGAATCAGTAGTTTTTTCAAATCCTGTTCGAGCGCTTCCTTACGTTCCGTCAGGCCGCTGATCTCTTCCTTGGCCAATGCTTTCAGGTCCGGGTCGCTTTCGTTGAGCAGTTCCAGGCTGTCGTCCAGTTCCTGGTCCACCTTGCGGTATTCGCGGTATACGTTGACAATCTCGTTGATTTCAGCATGTTCTCTGGCGTATTTTTGATACATGTCACGATCTTGCAGCACGTCCGGATCGCTTAACAGGCCCTCCAGTTCACCATAGCGCTTTTCAACGCCTTGCAGTTTTTCAAACATGGTTACCATCCATTCGGTTGCCAATGCAAAGGTGGATGCAGTCCGCACAGCGCCGCGGCATCACACAGGCAACGTTAGGGTGCAGGTACTGCCCCGAAACACGTCAAGCTGTCTTCCTTGCGGTAGACAGCTTGATGGCGTGCCGCCGGAAAGCCGGGGCCGATGACGCTACTTTGAAGGTTTTGCGTTTTGGAAATTGGCGTACTTTTTACGAAACCGTTCGATGCGGCCGGCCGTATCGACGAGTTTTTGCTTTCCCGTAAAAAAAGGGTGGCACTGGGAACATATTTCAACGGAAATCTCTTTCTTGGTGGACCCCACCTCCAGGCTGCTGCCGCAGGCACACTTGATCATGATATTGTCAAATTTCGGATGGATATCGGCTTTCATAATAATTTCAACCCCCTAAAAGACTAAGCATTCATAGATTGCAAAAACTCTTTATTATCCCTGGTTCCTTGCATTTTATCAAGTATAAACTCTAATGCATCTGATGGATTCAATGAGGCCAACAGCTTGCGAATGATCCATACACGGTTGAGCGTCTGCTCATCAAGCAACAGTTCCTCCTTCCGCGTTCCGGACTTTTTGATGTCAATGGCCGGAAAAATACGCTTATCGGCCAAACGACGATCCAATTGGATTTCAAGGTTGCCGGTGCCCTTGAACTCTTCAAATATCACTTCGTCCATGCGACTGCCCGTGTCGATCAAGGCTGTGGCGATCACGGTCAGGCTGCCACCATCTTCAATATTGCGCGCCGCACCGAAAAACCGCTTGGGACGCTGAAGAGCGTTGGAATCGACACCACCCGACAATATCTTGCCCGACGGCGGCATGACTGAGTTGTAGGCGCGTGCCAAACGGGTGATGCTGTCCAGCAGGATAACGACATTTTTTTTATGTTCCACCAGGCGCTTGGCCTTTTCGATGACCATCTCGGCCACCTGTACGTGCCGTTCAGCCGGCTCGTCAAAAGTGCTGCTGATCACCTCCCCTCGAACCGACCGTTGCATGTCGGTCACCTCCTCGGGGCGTTCATCGATCAACAAGACAAACAGCGTGATATCCTTATGGTTTCTGGTAATGCTGTTGGCGATGCATTGAAGTAACATGGTCTTGCCGGAACGGGGTGGAGAAACAATCAACCCGCGTTGGCCGAAGCCCACCGGTGTCAGAAGGTCCATAATCCGCGCCGAGTAGTTCTCCGCTTCGGTTTCCAGATTCGTTTTCACATCGGGATAAAGGGGGGTCAGGTTGTCGAACAGTATCTTTTCCCGCGCCACTTCCGGATCTTCATAGTTAATGGCCTCGACTTTCAGCAGGGCGAAATAACGTTCCGACTCTTTGGGTTGTCGAATTTGTCCGGAAACCGTATCGCCGGTGCGAATATTGAACCGCCTGATTTGCGACGGCGATACATAGATATCATCCGGACCCGGAAGATAATTGTAGCTGGGCGCCCGGAGAAACCCGAAGCCGTCCGGCAAGATCTCAAGCGTGCCCTCTCCGTAGATCAATCCATTTTTTTCAATTTGAGCTTGAAGAAGCGAAAAAATCAGCTCCTGCTTGCGCATCCCAGCAAAGCCATCGATCTTCAATTTTTTGGCCATCTGGGTCAATTCATTGATTTTCATGCTTTTAAGTTCAGAAACATTCATAGATCGCTCTCCATTACATTTCTTGATCTGTATTTGAAATTACGGGATGGTACGATTGATAACCGCTCATGCTGAACACGGCGTGTTGATGTATAAGATGAATTCTGTTTATGAGATCTTGCACTCAAAACCCGTTTCAATCGCTTTATCGCGCCTTCATTTGTTTTCTGGGATTCGCGCCCTTTCAACTATGGCGGAGCCGGCGATAGCTTTGGCGGAATATGAAGTTTTACTGTTTACGGAGAGTATTGCTTCCAAGATGTTATAGGCATGGTTATATCAAGTTATATCGGCTGTCAAGGCTTTTCGGCAAGCAACCCATTGGAAATTCAGGCACAAATAAAACACCCATGGCATCTTTGATGCCATGGGTGTGCTAACGCAAAAAACACGATGGCGAATCAGATCTGATCAAGGGCTTGAAAGATCTGGTCGCGAATCTGATCGACCTTGCCGACACCTTCGATGCGAATATGTTTGGGCGCGCCGGATTCACCGGTGGCGGCCCATTTCTTATAGTAATCCACCAACGGTTCGGTTTGGGCATGGTAAACATCGAGCCGCTTGCGAACCGTCTCTTCCATGTCATCATCGCGTTGGATCAACGGTTCACCGGTTTCATTGTCCTTGCCCTCCTCTTTTGGCGGATTAAAGACAATGTGGTAAGTGCGGCCGCTGGCCAGATGCACACGCCGACCGCTCATACGCTTGATAATCTCCTCGTCCGGTACGTCGATCTCGACCACGGCATCAATGACCACGCCGGCTTCTTTCATGGCATCGGCCTGGGGGATGGTGCGAGGAAATCCATCGAATAGAAAGCCCTTTTGACAATCGGGCTCTTGAATGCGCTCCTTGACCAGTCCGATAATCACTTCGTCGGGCACCAATCCTCCGGAATCCATGACCGTCTTGGCCTTCATACCCAGTTCTGTGCCGGCTTTGACTGCCGCTCGCAGCATATCGCCGGTGGAGATTTGCGGGATACCATATCGTTCCTTGACAAAGTTGGCTTGAGTGCCTTTACCGGCGCCAGGACCACCGAGTAGAATTAAACGCATACAACCTCCTTCTCCTTATTATATAGTGAGCATTATGAATAGGCTATCAGTTCAGGTGTATAAAAACATGTGACTATTACCGAAAGCGGAAAATGTGTCAACCTAATTGTGCCATTAATAGTGTTTGACGGCGATGTCGTCCGGTGCCGCGACTTGGCTCGGAAAAGCAACAAAATATCGGTTGCAATCCCTGTCGGCAAAGTGTATAGAATCGAGTTTATTAGAATCCATTGTGCCATTAACATCCCGATAACCTTGACAAACCGAGGGATGGAACAAAGGGGGCGAGATAATTTGAAGGAGATCACGGTGCGGGTTCAGGATAATGACCTTGAAAAGGCCATGCGGATCCTGAAAAAAAAGATCCAAAACGACGGGCTTTTCAAACGTCTTAAGCTTAAGAAAAGCTATGAGAAACCCAGCGAGTACCGTCGCCGCAAACAGCGTGAAGCGTTACGACGCCAACGCATTGCCGCTGCACGCAGGAAAAGGTACCGCTAACATCGACATACAAATATTTCAAACCCGGCCGGAACGATTGTTTCGGTCGGGTTTTTCTATTGAATTAGCACCGCGATTCAAGCGGATTGCCGATACACGGCATTCGCCACGCAAACGCGGCCGAGTTGGGGAGTACGGGATTGGAAACATGGGATTACGAAACATGCCTGTCCGCCATGTTCCGCTTACATCGTTTCGGTATCAAGCTCGGGTTGGAAACCATCAGCACTATGTTGGCCGCCCTGGGCAACCCCCAAAAGCGTTTGCGCTGCATCCACATTGCCGGTACCAACGGAAAGGGATCAGTAGCGGCCATGCTGTCGACCATCCTGCAATCTGCCGGGTACCGGGTCGGACGCTACACATCGCCGCACCTTGAACGCTTCAACGAGCGCATTTGCATTAATAACACACCGATTTCCGACCAGGCAGTGGTCGAGGCGTACCGACGCGCCATGGCCGTAAACCACATGCCACGGCAACCCACTTTTTTCGAGTTCACCACGGTGATGGCCCTGGATCAGTTTCACCGCGAGCGAGTGCAGTGGGCCGTCATCGAAACCGGCATGGGCGGACGTCTGGATGCCACGAATGTGATCCATCCCGAGTTGACCATCATCACCAACATTTCCCTGGAACATCGAGAGTACCTGGGGACAACAATCCGCGCCATTGCAGGTGAGAAGGCCGGTATTATCAAAAGGCGCATTCCGGTTATCAGTGGTGTCGGGCAACCAGCGGCCCGTGATGTGGTCCACGCCCAAGCGGCATCCAAGCAGGCCCTTTGCCGTCAATTCGGGCGGGATTTCCGAACCCGGCGCCACGGCAACGGCCATTTCACCTACTACGGCATCAACCATACGTGGCGCAAGTTGGCGCTGGGATTAATGGGCGACCATCAAATAGACAATGCCGCCCTGGCACTGGCCGCATGCGAACTGCTGGATCACATGGGCGCCATATCGCTTGGCGAGCAAGTCATACGACAAGGCATACGACAGACCCAATGGCCCGGGCGTCTGGAAGTAGCAGGGACAGCACCGTATCTCATCCTGGATGGCGCCCACAATCAAATGGCTGCCCGGGTACTGGGCCGTCATCTTCAAAACAACTTTGGCAAAAGACGTATCACACTGGTGGTGGGCCTTTTGGACGACAAACCCCAACAAAGTATTATCAAGGATCTGGCCGCGCCTTGCCAGCGGGTGATCGTCACCCAGCCGGAGATCGATCGCGCAGTACCGGCCGGCGCCTTAGCAGCTTTGGTCCGGCAATTCTGCCCGGACGTGGAAATCAAAACAAGGGTGGATGAAGCACTGCGCTTCGCCATAGCCACGAGCGGCCCCGAGGATGTAATTTGCGTTGCCGGCTCCCTTTACGTGGTCGGTGAAGCCAAGGCGGCCTTAAAAATGATACCCATCGCTTGACTAAGTGAAAGGCATCCATTAATCTGCCCCTCGATGTGCGCTCGTAGCTCAGTGGATAGAGCACCAGCCTCCGGAGCTGGGTGCCGCAGGTTCGATCCCTGCCGGGCGCACCAAATTGTAAACAAATGACTTGCAGATACCCATCCTGAGGCTCACACCTTGCATTCAGCACGGCAGGTGGTTATAGTCGGGTCATTATGATAACTTTCAGTGAAAAACTTCCCGACCCCAAAGAATTGGAAAAGGAGCTGGGTGACTTTCTGGCTAAAAAGTTCGGCGGATCAGTGAAGCTGGCCGCACCGATCGCCATGCCGCTGCTCGAATCGGACGGCAAGGCCGAAAAAAGAGCTGAAGCGCCTTGGACACCCGAGTTCAACCTCAAGCCGGATGAGCTGATTGCCTACCTGGATCAATACATCGTTAAGCAGGATAGCGCCAAAGCGATTCTCGCCACCAAAATATGCACCCACTTTAACCGCATTCGCTTTCGCCAATCCTCACCGGACAGTGTGCGTGATATGGTCGGCAGCATCAAGAACAACATTTTGATGCTCGGTCCCACCGGTGTGGGAAAAACATACCTGGTTCGCCTGATCGCTCACAAAATCGGCGTCCCGTTCGTCAAGGGCGATGCCACCAAATTCAGTGAAACCGGCTATGTCGGCGGCGATGTGGAGGATTTGGTACGTGATTTGGTGCGCGAAGCGGATGGCGACATCGAAAAAGCCCAGTACGGAATCATCTATATCGATGAAATCGATAAAATCGCCTCTGCTCGGAACCTGGTGGGAGCGGATGTCTCCCGTACCGGCGTCCAACGCGCCTTGCTCAAGCCCATGGAAGAAACCGAGGTCGACCTCAAGGTGCCCCATGATCCCATTTCCATGCTTCAGGAGATCGAACGCTTCAGAAAGACCGGGCAGCGTGATCAATCCACGGTGAATACGCGCAATATCCTGTTTATCATGAGTGGCGCTTTCTCCGGCCTGGATGCCATTATCAAAAAACGCCTGACTGAAAAGGCCATTGGTTTTGGCGCCACATTCACCCGCGTGGCCGAAACCGCGGAGATCCTCAGCCGTGTCAAATCCGAGGATCTCATCGAGTATGGCTTTGAATCCGAATTTGTGGGCCGGCTGCCGGTGAGAGCAATCTTTGAACATCTGTCCGAAGTGGATCTGTTCACCATTCTCAGCAATCCCAACAACCCCATTGTTTTGGGCAAAAAGCTCGATTTCGCCGCATATGGCATCACTGTCAAATTCGGCGCAAGCGCGCTAAAGCACTTGGCCGGACGGGCTTTCAGCGAGAATACCGGTGCCAGAGGCTTGGTCAGCGCCGTGGAGCACGCGCTGCTCAATTTTGAAAAGCGCCTGCCCTCCACCAAGGTGCGCCGGTTTGCCGTTTCCGATGATGTGGTGACCCATCCGGACCAATGGCTGAAAAAATTAGAAGAAAATCCCGATCATCCTGAAATGGCGGAAATCTTCTCACGCATCAGATCGCAGGAACATCAAGCTTTGGTCGACTATGTAACGGAAAACACCACGCATCTATGCAACAGATTCGGTCTGTCGTTGACGGATGCACGCATTGATTTGATTGCCGATTACTTCGCGGATCACACCACCGACATCAATGGGGTGTTTGAAAAAATCACCGAGTTTTGCGAACAAATCAAATCCATTGAGATGCAGTTCTTAAAAAACTACGGTATAAATATCGTCTTCGAAGATGACGCCATCGACCATATTCTTATCCAGTGGCGCAACGGCAATGTCAACCTGGACGAATTTTACAAGCAACTCAGCGACAATCTGGAATACGGCTTGAAGCTGGTTCGTGAAAAAACCGGCCGCAACCGTTTCTTTTTAACAAGCCAGGCGCTTGAGGCGCCCGAAGTATTTATCCATCAAATGCTCAAAGAGGTCCAGGCACCGTCGGATCCCCACCTACCAGCAGGTGGTTTGGAAACACCTTAAGCTGTAAGGGACAAAGAAAGGAATCTGCTCCACATGATCGGAATTTCAAAGCTCTATTGCGGTTCAGTGGAGCCGTCCGATGCGTTGCGCTATGGAAGGCAATCCTCCCGGCTGCCCAGTCACCTGCTGCAATTTTCAAAAGATAAACGGCCGGTGGTCGTATGGAATGTAACCCGCGCGTGCAACCTCAAATGCGTGCATTGCTATGCCCATGCCACTGACGATACGTCGGCCAATGAACTGACTACCCAAGAGGGCAAGGCGCTCATCGATGATCTGTCGGACTTCGGCGTACCCGTACTTCTCTTCTCGGGTGGCGAGCCATTGGTGCGAAAAGATCTGCCCGAACTTGCAGCCTACGCCGTGAAAAAGGGCATGCGGGCGGTCATATCCACAAACGGCACCTTGATCAACGCTGACACAGCCCGAATATTGAAGCAAATCGGCCTTTCGTACGTGGGGATCAGCTTAGACGGCCTGGAACCGGTAAATGACCGCTTCCGGGGCGTAAAAGGCGCTTTCCAAAAAGCCATGCAGGGCATTCGCAACTGCCAGGCGTCGGGCATCAAAGTCGGTCTGCGCTTTACCATCAACAAGCGCAATGTCAAAGAGATTCCCGGCATATTCGATCTTTTGGAAGAGATGGATATTCCACGCGTATGCTTCTATCACCTGGTCTACGCCGGGCGGGGCTCTGCCTTGCAGTCGGAAGATCTGACGCACGAGGAAACTCGGGCCGCCGTTGACTTGATATTGGATCGTACGCGCCAGTTGCATGACCAAGGCAAGCCTAAAGAGGTATTGACCGTGGATAATCATGCCGACGGCCCATACCTTTATATGCGGCTGCAAAAAGAAAACCCCCAACGGGCGGAAAAGGTACTCAATCTGCTTCAAATGAACGAAGGGAACAACTCGGGCAGGGGTATCGGTTGCGTCAGTTGGGACGGACAAGTGTACGCCGATCAATTCTGGCGTCACCACAGTTTTGGAAATATTCGCAACAGACCCTTTTCCCAAATCTGGAGTGAGCCGCTCGATCCGCTGCTCAAGCAGCTCAAGGAAAAGAAAAAGTACGTCCAGGGGCGCTGTGCAACGTGTCGCTGGCTTGATGTGTGCAGCGGCAACTTTCGCGTAAGAGCGGAAGCCACCACCGGAAATGTCTGGGCACCGGATCCGGCTTGCTATCTGAGTGACGCGGAAATCGCCCAAACCCTTTGACCCGTTTTCACCAAGGAGTAAAAATGCTGTTTCCCGATTATCGCCCCCGCCGCATGCGAAAGTCCGATGCTTTTCGCCGCATGGTGCGCGAAACCCGACTCGATGTGGCGGACCTTATAATGCCCTTGTTTGCCGTCGAAGGCAAGGATACGCGACAGGCGATCGCCGCCATGCCGGGACACTACCAGCTTTCCATCGATCATATCGTGAAGAAAAGCAAGGAAGCTTTTTCCCTCGGCGTTCCGGCAGTGATCCTGTTTGGTGTCCCGAAACGCAAAGACGCCCTTGCCACCGAGGCATATGCCAAGGACGGCGTGGTCCAACGAGCAGTAAAAGCAGTAAAAGAAGCCGTACCGGACCTGGCGGTCATTACCGACGTCTGCCTGTGTGCCTACACGGATCACGGCCACTGCGGGATCGTGCAAGGGCAAATCATTGATAACGATGCCTCGCTGGATTTGCTGGCCAAAACGGCCCTATCCCATGCCAAGGCGGGTGCGGACATGGTCGCACCTTCGGACATGATGGACGGCCGTGTTACGGAAATACGCAATGTTTTGGATGAAGCCGACATGTCCCATATTCCGATCATGTCCTACGCCGCCAAATATTGCTCAGCTTACTACGGGCCATTCCGCGAGGCGGCCGACTCGGCTCCCCAATTCGGAGACCGACGTACTTATCAAATGGACCCGGCCAACGCCCAGGAGGCGATCCGTGAGGTCGCCATGGACGTAGAAGAGGGCGCCGATGTGGTGATGGTCAAGCCAGCCCTCGCCTACCTCGACATTATCCGTCGTATCAAGGACGAGGTGGATCTTCCCGTAGCAGCGTACAACGTAAGCGGAGAATACGCTATGATCAAAGCCGCCGCGGAGCGTGGCTGGCTGGATGGCGATGCCATCATGATCGAAACGCTTACCGCCATCAAGCGGGCCGGAGCAGACATGATCCTGACCTACTTTGCACTGGAAGCCGCCCATTTATTGAATGCTTGAACGCACAAAGCGCTGAAGACAAAGGCGACCCGACATGCACCATCGCCCCACAAAGCACCAGGTAAACAATACCGAGCCGCGCCGGCCGGATAGCGATGGCGAACGGCCCCCGCTTCGTCTGGTCGCTTGGGAGACCACGCGCAATTGCAACTTGTCCTGCGTACACTGCCGGGCATCCGCCACTTGCGGTCCATATACCGGCGAATTGGATACCGACGCCGCTCTGACCTTGCTCGATCAAATCGCCAGAATCGCACGGCCCATCGTAATCCTGACCGGTGGCGAACCCTTACTGCGTCCAGACATCTTCGACATTGCCCAATATGGTACGGACAAGGGCCTGCGCATGGTCATGGCGCCCAACGGCACGTTGGTGAGCGGAAAAATCGCGGAAAAGATGGCACAAACCGGCATTAAGCGCATCAGCATCAGTCTCGACGGCGCCACGGCTCAATGTCATGATGCCTTCCGCGGCGTTAGCGGCGCTTTCCACGGAGCGCTGCAAGGCATTGAAAATGCCAGGGCAGCCGGTATTGAGTTTCAGATCAACACCACCATTACGAAAACCAACCTTGATCAAATTCCACTCATTCTCGATTTGGCCGAACGGTTAGGCGCCGTCGCCCACCATATCTTTCTTCTCGTACCCACCGGCCGAGGCAAATACATCATCGATCAGGAAATCGACGCCCAGGCGTATGAAAAAACCTTGAACTGGTTCTATGACCAACGTGAAAAAACAAGCCTGCAACTCAAGGCTACCTGCGCACCCCACTACCATCGCATTCTGCGGCAACGGGCCAAAGCGGAAGGCAAGGCCGTCACCTTCCAATCCCACGGCCTGGATGCGGTAACACGGGGTTGCCTGGCCGGCAGCGGCTTTTGCTTTATTTCCCACCGCGGCATTGTTCAACCGTGCGGCTTTCTTGACCTGAACTGTGGTGATGTGACCCAACAGGATTTTGCCGAGATCTGGTTGCACGCAACTCACTTTAAACGCTTGCGTGACAGCAACCAGCTCAAGGACAAATGCGGCTGCTGTGAGTACCGCAATGTTTGCGGCGGATGCCGGGCGCGAGCATACGAAGCCACGGGAGACTACCTGGCAGCCGAACCTTTGTGCCAATACACCCCCAAGTCCGTCTAAAAATCTCTTGTTCATCTTTTTAGTTCAATGTTATTTCTGTTTTAGTGTGCCATCCCCACCTTAAATGAGAAAGGATAGGGAGATGAAAATCAGAGCCTTAATGATTCCTAACCCCATTACCATTGCAGTTAACCAATCGGTTCAAAAGGCCATCGAACTGATGAAGATCAACGCCATTCGGCATCTTCCCGTGGTGGATGGTAAAAAACAGCTCAAAGGCCTGTTGACGTTAGCCGACTTGAAACAAGCGCTAATCCCTTCCATGTTGGCGGATTTAACCCTTTCAGACATGATGATTTCAAACCCCATCACGGTCAACCCTGATGATGATGTGGAAATCGCCGCCCAACTGATATATAAGCATAAAATCAGCGGACTGCCGGTAATCAACACAAAACGTCTGGTTGGGATCATCACCGAATCGGACATGTTGCGCACCTTTATCGATATGATGGGCATCCTATCCAGCAGTGCCCGCATCGACATCATCACCGATGACAAACCCGACGGCTTGAATAAAGCGATCCAAATCATCCATGATCAAGGCGGAGACATCATCAATGTCGGCATGACCGCCCAGCGGACCGCAAAACGCACCTACTATTTTCGTCTGGCGCCATGCGACACCCAACCCATCAAAGCTGCCCTGGAAATAGGCGGATTCGCCGTCCGAGCCGAAATGGATTAGTATGCGGTGCATAACCGCCCCTCGCCCGATCGCCCCGCTGATTGCTCCATCTTACTGATATTAAATAATATATTCACAATATGCCACTATCTCGCTTGACAAACGTTCAAGTGTTTAGTAATTTTAATAATTCTTGTACGGTGACGATAAAAGAAAGATTCCGGCATATTGCTCAACCAACGTCGGATTGCAGACTTTGGCGAATTGGTGGTGAACTCAAGTGATCCGGAATCGGCACATATTTAAGCAATGGTTCGGCACGTGCCTGTGCTTGATGCTATGTTCGGGTCTTTGCTCGGCAGCCGTCTTGAAAGACATCCGAATAGGTGAATACGAAGAATTCACACGAATTGCATTTGAACTGGACACCCATGCCGGCGCGGGCCGTATTGAATCCACTCAGCGCGATAAGGTGCATGTCATCTTTCCGCACACTCGACCCGAGCTGATTCGCAAAATAGCGGTCGAAAACAGCCGCAACATCCTTAACATCAAAATCCTGTCTGACAATCAACAACTCGAAATGATCCTTGAGTTGGCATCGCTTCATGGGAAAGTGGCTTTTTTCACCATGCAAGATCCACATCGTATGGTGGTGGACATCTATTGGACGATGCCTAAATCCGACTCACCGTCTACCGAAGCTGCCATGACAAAACAGATGGAAACAAAGCCGCCAGAGCCGCGGCAAGCTGAATCCATCCAGCCCGAAGGTGACGCGGCACCGCCCGCGGGCGTCAGGCCACAGATTATGCCGCCACCAGCCTCGGCAAAGGGACCCAAGGCAAGTCAACCGCCTTCGCAAACGATGCCATTGACTCCCAGCACACCTGTTTCCGAAAACGAGATGGCGCCGGCAGACAGCTCTCTGCCGGCCGATCGTGACATTTCCCGTCCACGGACAGATTCCTCCGTTGGCTCTCACAAGGCATTGCATCGCACCAACTGGCTTGAATACTACCTGGTGATCACGTTGGTGATCATCACTATTGTCATCCTCGGTCTATTGGTACTTATGTTGCTCACCAGGCATCATGTTCATAAAGATATGTGGTGCGGACCGTCAGACACCAAAGACGCTGTGAACGATCCGGAAGCGCAGCTTTCCCCTATCGATGCCAAGCATATTGGAGACCCCCTATAATCATGAAGCTGTCCATAAATGCACCTGAGGCGCACCAATTCAGTGTCTTGCAGCGCCTTTTTGACAACCGCTTGAGCATTAATTCACCCGATGAGTTCAACGACATCCTGGCCATATACAAAGACGACCCCTTCCTTTATCGCAAGTATGCGGATCTGCTGCTTCGTCTGAGCCGCCGGGAAGAAGCCACCATATCTTATGCAACGGCCGCCAATTTGTTTATCGAAAAAGGCATGAACCTGCAGGCCATTGTCGCCAAGATGATTCAGTGGAGCGTTGATAAACCCACCCACGATGAGGGACGCGATTTTCATGCACGCCTTCACGGCGAGGGCAGCCGTCAGACGCCATTACAGCGTTTCTGGTCCAGCATGAAGTATGCGGAAATGGTTGCCTTCATGCGACGCCTGGCACTGGTTCGTTTGCCAGCCGCACAGATCATTGCCCGTGTGGATGCACCGGTGGAGGACCTGTTCTTCATCGTCTTCGGGGCCTTGGCGGAAATGCCCTCACCTGAATGTCAAAGCGAAGCACAGCGTGCGGGAAAGGAGATCGATCCCTTGCTGTTGGGGCCCAACGATGTCTTCGGAGACATCATTCCATTGCAGCGAAGCAATACGTCGGATACGGAAATCCGAACGCTTTCAGACGTTGAACTGGTAAAAATCGCCAAACCCGTTCTCGTTGACCTATCGCAAAAATATCCAAGAATTGAATCCCTGCTCATCGACCTGTATAAACCTGAAAATAGGGAAATGTGTGAGCGTAAATGGCAGACTGTAAGGCGGGCCATGCGCTATGGCCTGCCCACTGAAGTTTCGATCGAGATCGCCGGCAATGAATCGCTGCCCCAGGAGATGTCTTTGACCGGTTGTGCCGTCGATTTATCCCTGACGGGTATGTGCGTCGACCTGGATAGGGATGTGCCGAAGGAAAACGATTTAAAAGGGCAATGGATATCCATTAAAATGGAATTGATGCATGACGTGGTGCTCCTGAATCTAACGGGCAGGATCGTGTGGCAGCGACAGGCGGAAAAATCAAAAACTACTATTGGTGTGCATTTTGACACACTCAATCCCATGGATCGGGAAATACTTTCGGAATACTGTTCAGGTCATGTCGGCGAACAGTACCTGTTATAAGGGCCTCGTCAAAAAGCCCATACGTGCTAACCCAATTGAAATCGGCGACCCTAAGGTCAATTAATCTTTTTGATGAGGGTATTGAGAATGTCACGCTGGTAATCCGTTATCTGCTCATACTGAACACCGATACCATCCGGGTAAATCCTTTTGACCCGACCCTGAATCTTAAACGGCACCGAATCATTGGCCTCCGACAGTATAAAACATAGGGCGATTTCCTGGCTGACATCAAAATGTTCCGCGGTTTCAATGAAAACACCATCTGCGCTGATATCTCGGATGCAACTGCGGTAAGCCTTGCCATCGGCGGCGTAGTCGACAAGTAAAAAGCAAGACAGCCGGGGATACTCCCGAACCCAGCGATAATCCGGGCCCTTTAATACACGCAAACATTGCAGAAGGCGCTGTGCGTCCAAGGACCTGATCACCGTAAAAATCCGGCCGATAATCATTTGCCGGCGCAAGGTATCGTTTGCCTGCACAGGAAGTTTGGCCAGAAAGCTGTCTACCTGATTTTCTTTAATTTCGGAAGCTTGCGCCAATGCCTCAAGCAACATGGCGAGTTGTTGATCCTGCATTTTATAGATGGATTCGGCCAAACGCAGGACGATGGTGTGCTTTTCAATTTGATCGGCTGTATAGGCCATCGGCCGGTTCCTCATCCGCGCTATACGATGAAGCAACGGGCTGCAAGGTGCAGCAGCGTGCGCAGTTGCCACATGGTTGCGGCCATTGTAAAGTTCTTATCTATATCGCATACTTGCCCATTAAAGCAAGCTGCAAATTCACTGCGGGGGATTGTGCCAAGTGTGGGAACAGCGCTTTTTGTTTGACACCTATCCGGCATTTCTCTATACTTGCTTGAACTAAAAGGGTATTCTGGTATTCGTCGGTTTCTTGCTCCGGCAACCGAAGGTGAGTCAGCCGCCAGGGTGAACCGCAGGCGCCCTGTTGAATACAGAAAACCCCACGACTGATAGAGGCAAAGCCATTTCATCGGATGCGACCAATGAAATGACACGTACATTTGCCGCGGAACTGACAACTAGTGTCCGTCCATATAGGGTCGCTTGCGGACCAGATCAAGGCCGCTGTGATGTTGACACCGCAGGCGTAGGACACTACGTCGAGGATGACAATATCGTTAGAACGTAAATACGGGCCGCAAATTGACATTGGTGAATGGACACTAACGAATTCCTAAAGGAGGAAGATCATTGTCCTATATACTTGATCAAGAACAGTTGGATGGTATTGAGGAGGTCTTGCAAAAGGACTTGATGGACCTTGGTCTAAAGTGTGTCATTCTCATTGATATGGCTGGTAATATCATTGCCAATCTGGACAATGGACAGGTCGGTCACGATGTCTATTCGTTGGCGGCATTGGCTGCGGGCAACTTCGGTGCAGTGTGCGCCATGGCTGCTATCATCGGAGAAGACGATTTTGCCCTTCTTTTCCATAAAGGCAAAAATGAGAATATCCATTTCAGCAAGGTAATGGATGATTTCTTGCTTGTCACCATATTTGGGAACGACGTTTCTTTAGGGTACCTACGCCTGAAAGTTGAAGAATCCATCGGAAAAATCAGGAAAATTTTTGAAACCACCAAAAAAGTATAGGTGGAGCGGCAACGGACCGTTTTTTCGATTGTGAACGTTACCAACTTCAGGCGAGGATTCCCGCGTGGCGGTTATCAACATTCGAACAAAGGAAGTGCAGGTCAAAATCGTGTATGTCGGACCTGGGCGTGGTGGGAAAACCACCAATTTGGAGTTTATCTTTCAACATATTAGACATCGAATTCAGTCTGATATGGTGAGTATCAAAACCCACGGCGACAGGACGCTATTTTTCGACTTCCTCCCATTTGATCTGGGGCAGATCCAAGGCTACAAAATCAAAACACAGCTTTATACGGTTCCGGGTCAAGTGAAATACAACGCCACTCGAAAACTGGTCTTGAAGGGCGTGGATGGCATTGTATTTGTGGCTGATTCAATGGAAGTCATGCGCGAGAAAAACATAGTTGCCATGGAGAATCTTGTCGAGAATCTATCTCATTATGATATTGATATTTATGACAAATTTCCAATCATCCTGCAATACAACAAACGCGACCTTGCCGATGAAGACGTTGCCCTGCTGGACATTGAAACCATGGAATCGGATCTGAATGCGAAGCTTAAGGCACCTTTTTTTGAAGCCAGCGCAGTAAAAGGCAATAATGTCATCGCCACGGTAAAAAAGGCGATATCCACCACCATTGTATCCATACAGGATCATCTGGCATAGGAGGTCTGGATTGGATAAGTCAGCCAAGTCAAAACTGGTTAACGATATTGAAAATCGATTGGACGATTTTTTCGAGGAATCTACCCCTTCTCAACCCGCCTTACCATCTTCACCACCTTCACCATCCTCGCCATCCTCACCACCGCCCTCACCATCCTCGCCACCCTCACCATCCTCGCCCTCGAATTCACTTGAGCAGCTCAAATCCGCCGTATTATCGATCGATTGGGAAATCACCGACGAGTGCTTGGCCGATTTGATTAATGAAACCGATGCCCTGCTGCCCCACTTTGAAAAAGATCCGATTACCCATGCCCTGCTGCGCATGTTGCGGGCCTTGGGTCGCTATGTTCGAAAACGCAAAGCGCAGGCTCATCAGGATGCCATCAATCGCGTCATGTCTGTTTTCAGCAGCCTGGAGACATTGGTCAACGACCAGAATATGGACGAGAACCAAAAGAGACGGATCGTTTCCAAAGAGATATTGGCGTTTAAGCTTTTAAAAGAGCAAATCGATACAAAACGAAAAGCAGCGCTAACCATGCCATCGGTCAAGGATGGCCAACCGCCGACACCATCCGACGTAGCCGAACTATTGGCTCACGACAAATTCAAAGAGGCCATGCAGGCCGTTGAAATTCGTCTGAATGCCGAAGTTGCTGAACTAAAGGCACGCCTTGCAGCAATGCAAATGGATTTGGATAATATGCGCAAGTCATAATGTCGGTTATCGGATCCGGAATGAAATACTTATTCCCATGGTCGTTTTATTCTAAACAGTTCCGCTAAGCGCTTTTTTAAAACCAACCTCACTATAAAGCTCATCCATGGCTATATCTTTTGCGACTTACCCCCGATGTTACAACATTGGGGTTACATCTTAAGGGATAGAATCTCCTCAGCCAGGCGTAGATATTGGCGTCCGGCGACGCTTTGCGGGTTGTACGCCAGTACCGGCATACTCATAATCTGCGCCTCCCGAATGCGTGCATCCATTTCAATCAGTGTGTCAAAGCTCATGTTGGGATAAAGCTTATTGAGTTTCTTATAGATCATTTCGGAGGCCGCGTTCTCCTTTTCGAACATGGTTACCAATATCCGTGAATTGATATCAGGATTGGTTTTCGCTTTGATTAACTGAATCAGCTTGAGGATCTGATCGACACCATGTGTGGACAAATAGTCGCATTGACTGGGAATCACCACCAAATGCGCTGCGGTGAGTGCATTGAGCGTGAAAAACTCAATGGATGGCGGCGTGTCGATCAGGATATAGTCGTACTGATCCTCAATGGGCAATAGCCGATCTTTGAGGATGAACTCGAAATTTCTCGCACCGAAGTACCGTTTATTCAACATCACCATATTCTTGTTGGAGGGAAAAAGCGAAAGGTTCTTATATTGGGTCTGCCGAACAAACAGCTCGAAGTTTTGCGAATCGCTGTTCAAAAGATCAATAAAAGAGGGTGTCGCCTTGAATCCTAGAGAAATTGTCAAATTGGCCTGAATATCAAAGTCGACCAGCAACACTCGCTTTTTGTTCAAAGCCAATGAAAGTCCGAGGTTCAAGCAAGTGGTCGTTTTGGCCACCCCGCCCTTCTGATTGCTGATTGCGACCACATTCTTCAGCGCATTTCTCTGTTTGGCCTCAACCAGGTTGAGAAATCCGATTTGTCCAACCCTAACCGGCTGGTATGCTGAGAAAACATGCAAACATTTGGTACATCGGGCGATAAAAGCAGGCTCCTGAACGAGCCGCTCCTGAAGGTCGTAATGGGTTTTGCAGTTAGGGCACACAACGATCATTTGCAGGTCCCTCTCTAATCTGCCTCACGCGCAGAGTCGCCGCATGACGTGAACCATGTCTTTGGGGTCGAACAGCTCAGCTAACAATTCCACACGTTCTTCCAATTCAATGGGTGTGGATTGACATTTCCCGTCATAAGTGGTCAGCATTTATTTTGAAGCATGGACATATGGAAGACTTCGGCCACATCCAGAATCAATGAAATAGAACCATCACCTAAAATGGTTGCGCCGCAAAAACCACTTTTCTCTTGCAGATAGTCTTCCAGCGGCTTGATCACGACATCCTCCTTGCCTTGTAGTTGATCTACAATCAGGCCGACTTGCCGATTGCCCGTACGGACGACAACAATGAAATGCTCTTTAGCATCCGTTTGCGTGTCGGCAATTTTGAAAATTCGGGCCAGCCGGATCAGTGGCAAGTTGGTTTCACGCAGATCATAAACTTCCATATCCTCGAGAGTAAACACATCCGCGGTACCGATTCGGATGGTTTCATCCACGGCAGACAAGGGGATGGAAAACTGCACCCCGGACACTCGCACCATAAGGGCCTGGATAATGGCCAGCGTCAGCGGTATTCTGATGCGAATCATGGTCCGTATTCCAGGCGTACTTTCGATCTTGATCGTTCCGTTGAGCCTTTCGATGTTGTCCTTGACAACATCCATTCCCACACCACGTCCAGAAGTATGAGTAACCTCTTCAGAAGTAGAGAATCCGGGCCGCATGATGATTTCCAGGATCTCTTCTGTGCTCATAGCAGAAAGTTCTTCGGGCTGGACGAATCCATCTTGGATGGCCTTGGCCTTGATCATCTCAGGATCAATGCCCCGGCCGTCATCGCTGATCTCAATGACCACAGAGTTGCCTTCGTGGTAGGCATCCAGATGTACCGTACCGGACTCCGGCTTTCCATTACGCCGGCGCTCCTCGATTTCTTCAATGCCATGGTCTACGGCATTGCGGATGATGTGTACCAATGGATCGGAAATTTGCTCAATGACCATCCGGTCCAGTTCGGTCTTTTCCCCATGAGTTTCCAAGGTCACTTGTTTGCTTATGTTACGCACCAATTCATGAACCACGCGCGGATAACGGGAAAAAAGGTGAGTGATAGGCAACATGCGCATCTTCATGACATTTTCCTGAAGTTCGGCAGCAACCCTGCTTAAGGAGACGGTCGCCTCATTAAGCCGATGGGTCAGCTTTTTAACGGGTTGCATCTCTTTGATGTCCAACCGCTGCCTTTGTTTGAGCATGAGTTGCAGTTCACGCATCTCCTCAAGCATCTGGCTGAAACCGGCACGCATCACCACCAATTCTCCTACTTTGTTCATGAGCATATCGATCTTGCCAGCTTCTACGCGGATGCTTTGCTTGATCAGTCTTTCCCTGGTCGTATCCGTTTGCCGCCGTCCAGGATAAATTTGACTGGGGTGCTGCTCATCACCGATAGACCTCAAGCCTTCCTGAGAAGATTTCTTGCCGGGTTTGTCCAACGGTTTGGGCAACAACATCGACTGCCATGGTGCATCCTCTAATTTGCCATCCGAAAAAAGCCAGGATTCGATCTCACGATCCGTCGACCACGAAACCGGTTCATCGGGGATCTCTGTTCCTTCTGAAAGCATGCCCTTGAATAGCTCAATCTCCTCTTCGGAGAGCAAGGATGAATCTGCCAAACCGACCAGGTTGGCGTCAAAGGCGTTCTCGAGTCGCAGGAGCAGGCTTTGCTCCTGATCGATGTCGGCGGTTTGGGTGCCATCAAAAGATTCAGTGTCTACCTGTGTATAGGCTTCCGTGGCTTCAGTGATGGCCGCAAGACGTGATGTCAAATCTTCGATTTCGGCTTGCGCTTCGTATTGAGCAGCCGCATGATCAACCATCAATGCAGTGTCCCCGTGGCTGACGCGCTCTGAGACCGATGTCGCTTCGAAAGCTCCGAGAGCCACTTGAACCAGTGGCTCATCCTCGCCGGGAGACGCTTGCTGTTCAATGAATGCTTGTGCCGACACGAGAAGCGCCTGTACAGACTCGATTTTTGGGAAAAAGCTGGCAACGCGGCGCATATTGTTCCATGTCACTTCATCGGCAAAAAGCATCCAGTCCACGGACTGCCCGTTGTTGTGTTGCTCAGTCGCCTGTGACACCGATTGGGACCACAGGCCATACA
>JABDRH010000596.1 GCA_013041835.1 Desulfatitalea sp.
GACATCGCCGGCGACGAATACGCCGGCGGCGCCCAGCAGCGTATCGTCAGCCACAACAGTGCCATTCGGAGAAAACACGGCGCCGAGGCCCTCGAGGACGTCGGCTTCCACTTTCTGGCCCACCGCCACGATCAGGTGATCCGCTTTATATTCATGGGACTGGCGGCTATCGAATATCGGCCGGATTCCACCGTCGGTTGTCAGTATCCGCGTGACCTTGGACAAGACGATCGAAAGACCGTCCTCTTTTTCTTCGACCTTCGAGATGCCCCAACCGCCGTTAATGTCCACTCCTTCGGCTTCACATTGTTCCAGCTCATGGCCGAAGGCCGGCATGGCATCCTTTTCCTCGATGGCGTAGATGCGAACCTTGCGTGCGCCTCGTCTGACGCACAGCCGCGCTGCGTCCGTGGCCACGTTTCCGCCACCGATCACCACCACCTTGCGGGACAGGGACGCGTCCGGGGACTTGATCATCTCTTGCAGAAACAAAAGTCCCGGTACCAAGTTGTCGTTATCGTACGGGATTTGCGGTAGCAGCGTCGCACCGGATGCGCCGATGGTCAACACCACCGCCGAATATCCACCGGCCATGAGTTTATCGGCGCCTGGCTTGCCCTGGATCGACATGCCCGTTACAAATTCCACGCCCATGAACGCAAGGCGGCCGAGATCCTCGGCCAGCACCGCCGAAGGAAGGATGAACCCCGGGATCGCTGACGTGAGCAATCCGTCTACGCGCTGGGTCCTTTCGAACACCGTGACATGGTATCCCTTCCGGATCAACGAATGTGCGGCGGCAAGGCCCGCGGGCCCCGAGCCGATGACCGCGACTTTCTGACACTTTTTTTTCGTACACAAAGGGACTTCATTTTTAACTTCCTCACTGGCCTGCTCCACGACAAACCGTTTCAACGCGCGTATGGCCACCGGTTGTTCGACCTTGGTGCGGACGCACTCGTTTTCGCAGGGAAAATGGCAGACCCGGCCGCATACGCCCGGCAAGGCGTTGTTACGGCTCAGGATCCGGTAGGCCTCGTTAAGGTCCCCCATGTAGATGGCCATGATGTAACCGCTGGTATCCGTCCCAATGGGGCACGCCTGGCGGCACGGCGCCTCGGAAGGTGCCACGGACCAACATTGGTTGTCGAATTGACGTTTTTGTTCGGCATCACTCATCGTTTCCCCCTGCTGGAAATACTTGTCATGAATGCCTCGATATCAGACAAAGGATCTCGAACGCCCCAACATTGGGGCGCAGCCACCGATAGGAATCCATACAAACCGGTGAAAGAGAAGAATTATCGTTTTCCAGATCAACAATAATGAAGAGATGCTTTGTCAGGCAAACCGAATTTCAGCAACAGCAAGGGGAAATTCCACCGACGGTCGAGACTGCCGAAGTCTATTCTATTTTTTTTCCAAAAGCGCCTTGAGGACATTCACCTTGTCTCTCATAATTCGCATTTTTGCCAAGACATTTCGTTCGTCGTTTAGCTGACATGCGGCCTTTAGCTCATCCAGGTGGCTCCCCACTTCAAGCTTCATACGCTTTACGTGATCTTCCGTCTTGATCAAAGGTGACAACGCAACGAAAGTGTCATGAATGCTATCGATTCCATTGAGAATGCTGGGACCCATGTCGTTCTTTTTGGCATAAAAGGAAATTCCTTCCACGTCATCAATATACCCGAGCAATGTAAAATCATCCAATTCTTCCATTTTTCCTCCTATTTTATGTACGGGATTTCACTGCACCTTCGGCCATGTGCTGGGCTAACTGTTTCATCGATATCTGATATTGCGATAATAGGTCTTATATTAATGCTACATTTTTTGGCCACGTCCCTTTGTTTCTGATGCTGGGCAAATCCTTATGCACAATGAAATGCGTATTGCCAAAGGGCCTGGTAATTACATGGCTGTCAGTCCTTTCATCGTCCTCTCATCAATAGCCGGCTGAGACACCGATGTGGACCCATCCGCGGATGCCTTTCCACAATGCATTTATAGTGCCATGAAAGCGATTTGTAGGGTGTAACATTGGCTAACCCAACGTTTTACTATATAAAATTTCTGAAAATGGATTTTATGAGACAGTTGATAGATGAGCAGAATTTCGGATAATTATAAAAATTGCTTACATGTCAGTCGAAAAAGACGGTTCGCGTTGAATTTCCAGATTTTTCATGCGGGATTCGAGGGTCTTTGGGTTGAGGCCCAACAACCTGGCCGCTCCTCTTTCGCCATAAAGACGGCCGCCGGTTCTGTTCAGGGCGCCGATAATGTGCCGGCGTTGCATTTCTTCCATTGTTTCGAAAGGGTCAAGCAGTTGGTCCGCCGGTTCCGGCAATTGTATTCTAAGGGTCTTTTCTTTGGTGATGATCATGGCGCGTTCGACCAGGTTTTTCAATTCCCTGATATTACCGGGCCATGCATACTTTTTGAGGGCTTCGATGCTCTTATGGGGAATGTTGTTCATCTCCTTGCCCATGAGCGAACAAAATTCTTTGACAAATGCGGCCAACAGAAACGGTATGTCGTCAACCCGTTCACGAAGGGGAGGGACCTGGATGGGGAAGATATTGAGTCTGTAATAAAGGTCCCGACGAAATTGACCTTCTTTCACGGCTTGTTCAAGGTTGCGATTGGTGGCGGCAATGACCCGTACATTCACGTCGATGGTCTTTGTACTTCCCAACCGTTCATATTGGCCTTCCTGAAGAACACGGAGTAGTTTTGGCTGCAGTTCCAAGGGCAGGTCGCCAATTTCATCCAGGAAGATGGTGGATCCGCTCGCCAACTCAAAACGGCCCATGCGCATGTTCGAGGCACCGGTAAATGCGCCCTTCTCATGACCGAACAACTCACTTTCAATGAGTGTCGGAGGCAGCACCGAGCAGTTAACCTTTACCATGGGGTGATCCTTTCTCGGGCTCAAGTCGTGAATGGCCTGCGCCACGAGTTCCTTTCCGGTTCCGGTCTCACCGCAAATCAAGACGGTGGAAACCGTCTGCGCTACCTGCTCTACCTGATGAAGGACTTTTCGAATGGATTTGCTCTGGCCCACGATGCGGTGATGCTGCTTTTCGAGACGGATCTCATCCAAAAGGTAAAGGTTTTCCGCCTGAAGGCGATCCTTAAGCCCCTTGATTTCACGAAGCGAGCTTTGAAGCGCTTCTTCGGCCCGTTTTCTGGACAGAGCATTTCCAAACACCTCCGAAACCAAGCGCAGCCGCTCGATCAAAGACGGCGTCCAGTCACATTGGGAGCCATGGGACTCCCATGAGATCCCGCCCAACGTGTTGTTTTCCATCCCCAGGGGAAAGACGAGCGCGGATGTGACGCCGATTTTACGAAGGGCGTGCTTCACCTCTCGCAACGTCGGTTCCAGCTCTTCCACTTTAGAAAAGCTAACGACCTCCCTTTTGAGAAGAAGCTTTTTGAAAAAGTCAGTCTTGCGGGCGATAATCATGTCATGGGGATACATCGCGGGTTCTTTTTTTACCATTTGCCATACATGGGTAAAATTCAGTGTTTGCTTGTCTTCAGAAAATTCCATGAACGCACTGCGATGAAGGCCCAAGGATTCACATACCAGTTTCTGTCCCTTTTCGATCTGCGCATCAATTCGCTCAACGGGCAGATTGATGAATATTGTGGACAATTCTGAAATAAGGGTTTCAAATGCCAATCGTTTTTCGAGAATGGTTTTCCCGTTTTCCCAGTCGTTCGCCATGGATTGCGCGACCGAATCGTTTTGAACCAGCTTTTTGAATGCCAGAATTTGGGCGCGATTCAGCGCATCGCCGGAAATCTCAATGCGATGCAAAAGTGCCAACAAACGATCCTGCAAGGTTCCCATCTGATTGCGGCGCCAGACGTTTCTGACACCCGTGGCCGAAATGTTGATCCCTTTTCTCTGCAACAGGGTGCTCATGTTGTGTTTACCCAGGTGGGGATATTTCAAGGAATATCGGACAATGTTTTCCTCCACATCCCGGGGGATTCGCTTTTTTTCGTGGTTAGCTCCCTTGCGCCTGCTTTGCAGGGCTGCCGGGCCACCTTGGTCAAACGCCGATTTGATCCGGTAATAGGATACCCTGCTAAATCCGGCATTCTTGCACGCCAGGGAAACATTGCCGGTTTCTTCAACAGCTTCCAACAACGCAAGCTTTTCTTCTATGGATCTTTGTTTTCCCATGTTTTCGTCCAATTCGAAAATGCATTCAGATTTGAAACGCTATAAAATCCAAACGAAGCCTCGAAATATTGTAACTTAAAAAAAAGACCCCATCAAGCGATTGTCACACTTCGGGTGCGGTTACGACCCATTTTACGGTGCATGCCATAAATAATTGTGCCGGATTAGGGGCCGTTTGCAAGTCGCATCCGCGCCGGTGCATATCGGGTGTTTACCTGTGGATGATACGCTGT
Organism: Desulfatitalea sp.; assembly: GCA_013041835.1. Taxonomy (GTDB): domain Bacteria; phylum Desulfobacterota; class Desulfobacteria; order Desulfobacterales; family Desulfosarcinaceae; genus Desulfatitalea. The sequence goes on from JABDRH010000596.1 coordinate 4,438, forward strand.
AGGCGGGCCCAAAGGCAAGCAAGATAGTGCAATTCTTTTATGCAGCATCGATGTTTATGCAGCATGGGGGAATTCGCGACCGTACAGTTTTTTTAGATAGCCTTGGTACAAAATGTGCTTGTGGAAACATATGCCAAGCAGATATCGACGACAATTTCATCTTTTTGCCCCGTATGAAATCAGGTCATTGTAGCAGTTGTTCATCGTTTCCATTTTATTGACAAAAAGACAGTTTGGAACAGGTAATGATTTAAAGGAAAGGAAATCGAAATGACTGAAAAACTTTCATTTGACGTGGTGGTAATTGGGTCCGGCATGGGAGGAATGTGCGTGGGGGCGCGTTTGGCCCATAAAGGGTATAAGACCCTTCTGGTTGAAAGGCTCGACCGTCTGGGCGGAAGGTGTTCGACCGTAGAGGTGGAAGGCTTTCAAAAATCGACCGGGGCGATCCTGACGGCCGGCAACAGCGTGGTCGAGGATACCTTTAAGGAGGTGGGCGCCGAATTCGACGTCCGAAAACCGGACCCGCCATGCGTATGGCGGATCAATGGTGAAAATCATGTCTGGCCGGTCCATGAAGGCTTGATGCATGTGATTCATCTGTGCAGTCAGGACAAAGCGGGTGCGGGACGACTGCTGCAAGCGCTGCAGCGCGCAATCGAGTGGCAAATACCGATCGGTGATATTACGCTTTATGACTGGATTTTACAATTTACCCAGGATGAAAATATTATTAAGTCTTTCGCTCCACTGCTTCAAGGATGGTTGTGTCTGAACATAAAAGAGATCCCGGCCGTTGAGTTCTGTAAATTCATGCGGTATCAGATTGCAAGGCCTTGGGAGGTCGTCCTGCCGGCGAAAGGGAATCAGGAGACCTTCATGATGCCGCTGGCCAATGTGATTGAGAAAAAAGGGGGCCAGATCTGGAAGCGGGTCGAGGCGGGAAAGATACTCGTAGAGGATCATAAAGTCACGGGTGTCGTCCTTAAAACGCCCGACGGTGATCTTCAGATTTCGGCCCAGGCCGTCGTGAGCAATATGGGTCCGAAGAAAACGGTCGAGCTTACCGGTGAGCAATACTTCGACAAGGCTTATTTGAAAAAGTTGGCGACGATCCGGCCTGTTCCGTTCTTCCTGGACATTTGTGCCGTGAGCGACGAACCCATGACCGAATACCCGGGAGCCATCATGACCGTCGGCGCCAATAAATTATGCGCCGCCATTTCCCATAGCATGACTTGCCCGGATGTGGCGCCTGCCGGCAAGCATATTCTCAACGCATACGCCGCCATGCCAAAGCCGGTAACCGGGCCGATCGATGAAGAAAAGGAAATGAAAGAAGCCGTTGAAGAACTCAAGGCGTTTGTCCCCGGCGTCGCGGAAAAGGGCCGCATCTTATCCATCGACATTTATCAGGGAGAATGGCCAATTTTCCACAGTGTTCCGACGACTGAATTTCCGCAGAAGACATCGATTAAGGATTTGTATAACGTGGGAGACGGTGTCCGAATATCCGAATTTACCGGGACCACTCTGGCTGCCGAAACCGCTCGCGTGGTCGCGGAGGATATCCAGATGCGTATTTCCCCTAGTAAATAGTTCATTGCATACATCAGGGAGGATGAACATGGCACTGGCTTCTTCTAAAACCTCAGGTATAAAATTTTGGTGTTTTCTTGGGATTTTATGGATAGGACTCTGTGTGTATTGCTGGGGGTCTTGGGTGATCAGTGATCATTTCGTTACCAATACCACCGGCCGGGAGATGGCCACGCCCATGTACGTGTTGCTCGTCAGGGGGGTCGAAGTATTCTCCATCGTATCGACGCTGTTGATCATCGCGTTGTATATCGTCAAACCCCTAGTCAAGACGGGGAAAATGTCCTGGGACGGCCTGTTTTTTTTGGCCGTCTTGATGTTGTGGATTCAGGAGCCCTGGCTAAACTACACCCAACATCAAATCCTGTATAGCACCGTGTTTGTCAATTTTGGCTCGTGGTGTGGTTACCTGCCTGGATGGAACAGCCCGAATCCGGAAATCTACCCCGTTCCGATCATCTTTACAAGTTTCGCTTATATGTGGATCCTCGCTTTTCCGGCCCTTTTGTTTTCAAATTTCATGCGCTGGATGAAAGCTCGTAAACCGGGTATCAGCGACTTAAATCTCATCGGCCTGACTTTTTTAACCATCTGCGTGTTTGATCTCGTCCTGGAAACCTTCATTCTGCGTACCCATATTTTCAATTACGGCAGCACGGTCCCCAGGCTTTCCCTTTTTGCCGGGAAATACTATCAATTTCCCATCTATGAAATGCTCAGTTGGAGCGCATGTTATCTGGCCTTGGCCTGTCTGCGGTTTTACCGTGACGATAAAGGGCAATCCTTTGTGGAACGGGGCATCGATCACCTCAGAGCGCCCACCCGGCTCAAGACATTCGTGCGCTGGCTGGCCATCGTGGGGTTCGCGCAAACGTTCATGTTTTTATCTTACAACGTCCCGTATGCGTTCTGGGGAACCCAAAGCGGCCCCATCCCCGACGATATGCCCGCCTACCAGACGGCCGGTCTGTGTGGTCCCGGCACCGACTATGACTGTCCGGATTTCGATGTTCCCATTGCCCGCAAAAAATGCCCGACGAACCGCATCTGCCCGGAAGAAACTTCAAAATTGGAAGGTGATCGTGATCATTTAGCTGCAGGGGAGGAATAACCATGAATTCGCCTCAATTGCCCGATCAATTGGTAGCGGCGCCTGTGGAAACAGTAATGCCGCAACTCGCCAACCACATCTATGCACTTATAAGCCTGAGTTTATTTCTTATTGTCGCCATCGTTCTATTCCGCGAAGGCCTGCGCCGGAAAAGCCTCGTGCCCATTCTTTTTCTACTGGGCGGCACAATAAGCTATTTCATGGAGCCCTTCTTCGATTATAATATTTGTATCTGGTATCCTGAAATCGGCACTGATTCCTTCTATCGGCTATATAATAAAAGCATCCCAATCTGGCCCATCGGTGTGTATGGCATCTATATGGGGGGAGGCGCTTACTGGGTCTACCGAAAAATGATTGAAGGAACTACGTCTTCAGCATTATGGAAAATGTCCCTTCTTTTTTTTGCGGCTGATCTTATATTGGAAATTCCCGGCTTACAGCTAGGTCTATACTATTACTATGGCCCCCAGGCATTCAAGATAGGCGGCATCCCGCTTTGGATGGTCATGGCGAACACCGGGGTCCCCTTTTTAATCGCCGCATCCATTTTCGGCCTCCGTCATTTCCTAACCGGTTACCGAATATGGCTGATCCCTTTGCTCGTATTCACACTATGCCTCACCGGCGAAGTGCTGTCCGGCTGGCCAATGTGGTTTACGCTCAATTCCGGCGCCGGCCTAACCGGCACCAGGCTGGCAACCATTCCTGTCTTTTGTTTTTCTGCCCTGCTCATTTACATCATCAGCTCACTCGTTTGTGCTGATAAAAAAGTTGACCATCCAGTATCACCGAAATTGAACCCAGCAGAACCATAAGACACGATGGCATATCCATGCCCACACAGCATGCTGTGTGGGCATGGCCCATTAATAGCACGCCGAGCCGGCCACAACACGCTGCCCATGGTTCCTAAAATATTAAATATCAATGACTTACACCAGTTCTCCACCAATCCCATCGCCAAAGTCGGCATTCAAATTTGCAGGTTGGTTTGAGCGTAGCGAAACCCAACAAACCGCATAGATTTATAAGCAATAAACTCATTGACATAGCCCCGAAACCCTGGGTATCTATTTCTAAATTGCCAACGATGAAAGGCCTGTTGAAACCATGATCAGGAATAGTTATCAATGCATATAATCTGTCAAGTATATAGACGACCGTTGGG